>JBEKJA010000276.1:0-4477 GCA_050011475.1 Syntrophales bacterium | reverse complement strand
TAGGAGCCAAATACCGCTCCAAGAAGATTGGTCGGTTTGAGCCCTTTGAGATACGTAAGGATATCGGCCATCTGCGGGAGAATATGATTGTTCAGGGTCGGTGATCCTACGGCAATAGCGCCGGCATCCAGCATTTCATAGACCACATCGCTCCGGTGAAATTGATTCATGGACATCAGCTTCACTTTGGCCCCACCGGCAGCAAGCCCCTCGCCGATCGCTTTGGCCATCATTTCCGTGCTGTGCCACATCGTGGCATAAACCACCACAGCCTTGAAATCCTGTGTGCGGGTCGCCCAACGGCGATATTTCCCCAGTATCCCCGCAAGATCTTTACGCCATATCGGACCATGATCCGGAGCGATGATATTGATATTCAAACCGGCCGCTTCCACACGGTCGAGAAGTTTTCCGACAAGCGGTGAATAGGGCAGAATGATATTTGCATAGTATGTAGCAGCCTCAAAATCGAGAATATCAGGATCCACCTCGTCATCAAAACGCTCCAAAGACGCAAGATGCATTCCAAAGGCATCCTGTGAGAAAAGAAGCTTCTCCTCAGGAAGATAAGTAAACATGCTGTCCGGCCAGTGAAGCATCCTGGTTTCCATAAAGGATAGATTCAGATTGCCCAGAGACAGGCTATCGCCGTCTTTCAGGGGGATGATCTCCCGTGACATATGAAAATGTTCCTGAAGGGCCTTCATACCCATGATGGAAGTAAAGACCTTCTCCGGACTTATAAAATCCATGACCGCTGGAAGGCATCCGGAATGATCCATCTCCGAATGATTGGATATCACATGGCGGATCTTCCTCGGATCCACAACCGAGGCAATACGGGACATCATCTCTTCATAAAAGGGTGCCTTTACCGTATCGATGAGCGTGATTTTATCAGCCAGCACCAGATAGGCATTATAGCTTGATCCCCTGCGGGTCGTATAGCCATGGAAATCACGAATCGTCCAATCAATGGCACCCACCCAGTAAACGCGATCACTTATTTTGACAGCACGAAAAATATTTTTCATTCCTATTGTCTCCTATGAAGTGAGAATCTTCTGACCCAGATCAAACGCTTCCAGATTGATGGCGACTTTATCTTCTGTGATACTTCCGCGGATAATGGCTTCAAAGCGGACCATTTCTTCCAATTCCTTCTGGCCGCAAATCTTTAATTCCATCCCGTATCCTCCCGCTATTCCCGCCTATAGACTATGTAAATAGTCCAAAAAGCAAATGTTTATTAACACCCAGCATCCGGCTTCTTTATGTATTGCATTGTTCCATCCTGGATGACGGCAATTCTTGCCCCCGCAGGGTAATCCTCTTCAAGAATTGCCAGGGCTTCTTCCCAGGTTTTTACTATTACAGCATCGTCCACATCGCACACGAGGTCAAGGAATGTTCTGTCCGGATGAGGATTCACAGCTATCAGCTTTTTGAGAAGAAGGGGCAGGAAACCTTTGGGGCGGGGATTGAAGTGACGACCGCCATAATTAGAGCCCCAGGCCCGCATGACATAATGAGGAATCTGCCCTTCCGGCGCATCACAGATCAGAACGGCGGTCCCTGATGCGCCGCCTTTCAGAACGGTAAGAGAAAGAATCAATGCAATGGCAGATTCGTTCACCTTCCCATAAGCATTACAGACGGCTATATCGTATCCTGTCGCATAAGGAATTCCATAATGCTCCTTTGCCGCTTCCCCCCCAGCGGAATGGGTGGCCTTGAATGAGCCGGCATAAAGGTCGGCTATCTCACCCCTGCGATTGATCAGGCAATCTACCTTGAAATTCAGGCCGGTTATGTCGCCGGCTGCGTCGCACTCAGCCCGCATGATGTTGTTCTCAAAGTTTCCCAAACCAGCCCGGCCCGGGTCGCGGTAAAGCTGGTTGTGAAACTGGTTGACCGTTTCAATGCCGGCAACACCCGGCATGATCAATTTTGCACCACCGCCGAATCCAACATGGACGTGAGCGGTTATACAGCCGATGCCGATCTTCAGGTCGCACGCCATATATTCCCGGTTAAACCATAACTCCACGCCCGTGGCAGTCCTGCCTACCCATACGCAGTTCTGAAATGCATCATGGTTATAGACCGCATAGTTCTCGACAATATCATCCCCGAGCTTTTTCCGGGCGGCAATCATATCCGCCGCTCCATGACTTCCGAGAGCCCAGAGAAATCGTACCTGTTCGCGTTTCATTCCGGCGCGGTAAAGTATATCAAGAATATGCGGTGCGACGTCTTTGACAGGTGTAGGCCGTGTCATGTCATCGAACACGATGATAGCCTGTTTTGCCTTGGATGCCAATTCCCCGAGCGTCGGACCGGCTACAGGATTTTCAAGCTTCTCCCGAATCGTATCCGCCTCAAGGCCGGAATTCTCAAATCCGGGAGACGTCAGGTTCTCTACATCCCACCGGTCAGGAAAATTTAATACCCTTTCCGTATTGTCGTACCAAAGCCTCGCCGGTATCGATATTGCCTTCATAATCGTTTACCTTCACATGGGATGATCATGGATGCTTCTTGCATGACATCGCTCCTGAAGTGAGGATTTACAACGATAACAGATTGATACGATAAATGGTTAACATACTCCGGCCACAATGACAATCCTTTCTTACTGGTATTGGTATAGCCAGATCATCTGTTGACATTCATAATGGCATATACTATGACCCTCTCCATCATTGTTTATTTGAAACTATATGAAGGAGGAACCATACATGAAGGATGTAGTGATTGTATCCGCCTGCCGAACGGCAATCGGTGTATTTGGCGGAGCCCTCAAGGATCTTAATGGTGCTGTTCTGGGCAGCATCGCCATGAAGGAAGCTGTCAAGAGGGCTGGTATTGATCCGGCACTCATCGATGATGTACGATTCGGCTGCTGTATGGAACCGATCGATGCCCTTAATGTCACCAGAATCTCCGCATTGATGGCGGGCATTCCGGAGACGGTCACCGCTGTTACGGTAAACCGGGTCTGCATTTCCGGAATGGAGGCCGTCGTATCGGGAGCGGCCATGATTATGGCCGGAATGGCCGATATCATTCTGGCCGGCGGCGTCGAACATATGTCTGGCGCGCCATATGCCGTGTACGGAGCACGTTGGGGATGCAGATTGCAGGATCACGTTTTTGTGGATGCCTTGATCCATGGCCTTCATGCGGGCTCTCACCTGCTCCCCGGACTTGAGCAGGGACCCGTCAAAGAAGGGGCTCTCGTGGATCTTTACAGGGGCAAACCTTATATCATGGGAGTAACGGCCGAGCTTATCGCCCAGATGTATAACATGACCAGAAAAGAAATTGATGAAGTGGCTTTGCGAAGCCACAACAACGCCGAGCGAGCCAACGTCGACGGAGACTTCAAGAACGAAATCGTTCCTATCGAACTGCCCCAAAAAAAGGGTAAGCCACCAGTTATTTTCGACAGGGATGAACACTACAGGCCGGGTCTGACCATGGACGACCTCGCCAAGCTGCCTTCGGCCTTTGTGAAAGGCGGCAAGGTAACAGCTGGCAATTCTTCAGGAATCAATGACGGGGCTGCTGCAATGATGATCATGTCTGCTGAGAAAGCCAAAGAGCTTGGTTTGACGCCTATTGCCCGAATCAAGGCTGTGGGACGCGGCGGATGCCACCCGTCCGTCATGGGATTGAGTCCCATTCCCGCCGTGAAAGATCTCTGTTCCAAATCCGGATTAAAATTAAGCGATTTTGACCTGATGGAAGTAAATGAGGCCTTTGCTTCCCAATATTTGGGTTGTGAGCGCGAATTGGGCCTGAATCGGGAGATCACCAATGTCAACGGGTCGGGCTGCGGTCTGGGGCATCCCGTGGGAGCTACTGGATGCCGGCTCATGGTTACCCTGATCAATGCTTTGAAAAAGAGGGGAAAGACTCTCGGAATGGCTACACTTTGCGGCGGCGGCGGCGTTTCCATCGCCACAGCCATTGAAGTGATGTAATATAATGCCCCGAGGCGGTTATTCCGCCTCGGGGCATTGTCATTTTTAATCGGATCGACTCTCTGTCCCCTCACTCCCGTTATCAGCGGGTTCGCCCCCCGGAATGTTATTTTCCCCAACCCCGGATTCCTGGTCCCCGGGTGGTTCGTTCTTCACACCCAGCTCTATTCCGGGAGGAATCGGATTGCTTTCCGGTGGCACCATCTCAGGCTCACTCATAACTTCATCATAATCAGGAATGACGATTCCCCTATGAACCATGATCGAATAAATCTTTTCGGCACGGAATCTCACATAGCGGGCCAATCCTGCCGGATTATAGTGTCTCGGATTAGGCAGGACTGCCGCCAACCGGGCCGCCTCCATGGCTGTTAACTCCGCCGAAGACTTTTCGAAATAATGGCGGGCAGCCGTCTCTATCCCGAAGATTCCATCCCACCACTCTACAACATTCAAATACAGTTCAATGATTCGTTTTTTCGATAGAT
>JBEKJA010000275.1:0-4479 GCA_050011475.1 Syntrophales bacterium | reverse complement strand
TTCGCTGATGAAAAGCGTTTTCCCGATATCCTCATTTGTGTAACTCTTTGAGATAAGACCCAAGACTTCCATTTCACGGTGGCTTAGAAGCGACAATCGAGCCTCATGACTCTTGGTTGGAGGTTGAAGACTCTCCACATGTTTATAGAGTTTTGAGAATTCTTCAATTATCCGTCCGATTATAGAAGCTTCCAACCAGAGCTCTCCCCTGGCGACGGTTCGCACGCACGATACGATCTGGGAAGGGCCAAGTTTTCTCATGTAGATTCCTCGAATACCCTCACGGACTAAAATCATTGCCGCTTCTTCTGTATAGTAATCAACGGTGGCTACAGTCTGTATTTGAGGAGATGCATCACGCATTTTAAATATGGTCTTAAGGTCCATAGCTGCTACTTCCCTGAGAATTTCCTGACATATAAGGAGGACTGTGGGTTTATAGCGGTAAATATCTTTGCCAGCTTCATTAGCAGCAACGGTTTCTTTTAAAATATTCGTCAACAAGTGTGATGCACATACCTCTATGTCATTCTCCTTTCTTAATAACGCCAGAGAATTTTCAAGGAAGTCTGTGTCGTTATCTATTATGACCACAGTGATGAGTTCTTTCTCAGACATGGTAGTCTCCATTATGGTTAAATATCCTACTGCTACTTTAGTTGTAGATCAAGTTAAATTATAAAATAGATCACAAAAGCACAGAAGGAACCATCTTCTCTTTGATTACCAATAAAAATATTGCATATTAAGGGAAATAATCGGTCGCACTCTTTCAAGAAGTAACACAGCCTTGCAAAAACATGCCCTCACCAGAGTCAATTCAACGGCTCCACTAATAAATGAATCTCTTCAGTAATGAAACCTCTGAATTACCGATTGTAATCCTCACCAGAAGATCCATAATCTAGATTGATTTTATACTGATATCTAAATGTGTTTATCACTATTTGACTACGCCGGATCTTGATGTTTAAAAGCGGAAGATGTCTCAGGCTTTTCCATTTTAAAAGGAGATTGAATTATGGCTTTCATTACTAAGAGGCGCGGCAGGTGGGTTATTGATTGCTATGATCAGCAAGGTAAGCGATACAGGGATGCATTAAAAGAGGGGACCACAAAGAAGGCAGCGCGATAGGCACTACGAGACATTGAAGAAAAGATCATGCGTCGCGCCTTTCTGCATGAAAAGAAAACCCCTACTTTTGCCATAGTCGCAGAAGACTGGTTTAAACACAAGCAGCCGAATATCCTGGCTACCATATATGAAATGTACGAGGGCCATGTAAGGAATCATTTTGAGGACCTGGATCAACTAAAAATCAACATGATAGCCATTGCAACAATTGAGAAATGGATCGGGCTCCGTCAGGATGAAAAAATGCCCTTGGGGACACTGAGAAGACTAATTGTTACCCTGAATCAGATCATGACCTATGCTGTTCGCCACAGACTGACCGACAATAACCCTGTAAGGGATGTGGAGAGGCCGAGAAAGACAATCTATGATGATAGATACGGAAAGATCACGGTTTTGAATCCGGAGTAGATCAGGGCATTGCTTGAAGCGACAACCAATCAAAAATATCGCACCCTCTTTTTGCTGGCGGTTATGACCGGTGCACGTCGGTTGAAATCATTGGGCTTAAATGGGAAGACATGGACGTTGAGGGAAAGCAGTTACATATACGCCGGACATTCAATCACGGGCGCTTTTTTTCGCCAAAGACACGGAACTCCATCCATACCATCGACCTGTCACCCTCCGTCATCCGGGAGCTGGCAAAGTGGAAGCTGGCAAGCCTGCCAAATGAGAGCGGCCTTATATTCACCATTGAAACAGGACACCCGATAGCGGGTTCTAACCTGCTAAACCTCTATTTTAAACCGGCATTAAAAGCGGCGGCCTCCCCTATAGCCGATTCCATGACCTGAGACATTGCCACGCCAGCATGTTATTTGAGCAAGGGGAATCGATCACCTATATCCAGAATTGCTTAGGTCATTCGTATCCGGCGGTGACCCTGGGGGTCTATACTCACTTTATCAAGTCGGACAATCAAGAGGCGGTCTGCAAACTCGACAGCACCATTTTTGAGGGGACCGGTCACAATATGGTCACAATCGACGGAGGAGTGAAAGTTGCGAACGTGTATGCTATTAATCTCTTGTTGTCTCTGGCGAGGTTTGAACAAATGGTAATCACATGTTAAATCTGAGTTCCGGTACTTTTAGTTTGGGAATTCTTTTGGTATGAGATGGAGCCATAGAGCAAGAAACTGGCGTAAAATCAAGCAGTTGATTTTGAACGATTCTCTTCTTGACAATACCGCCTGTGAACATTATTACTCACACACACGTTCATATCCAATAGTTAAGGAATGATACATGACACCCCCTGATAATGGTCCGGAAATCATAATCCCGCCTCCCCTTATTTACCTTATCGGTTTCCTTTTTGCTTACGCCATGAATGGATTTTATCCAATCCCCATGTTTGGTCCCCCACTGTCGATTGTTTTAGCTCTGATTGCTGCCACGCCTTCAGCAGTTCTTGGAATGTGGAGTCTGATGGAATTCTGGCATACCCGGACCAATCCCCTCCCTCATAAACCGGCTTCGACTCTTGTTATTATTGGCCCCTATCGTATTACCAGGAATCCCATGTACGTCTCCTTGACCTTACTCTATGTCGGTTTTGGATTTTTGCTTGGCATCTTATGGACATTTGTCTTCCTGCCGGCAGTTATTTTCGTCATGCATTACTATATCGTCAGGCGGGAAGAATCATATCTTGAATCCAGATTCGGCGAGCAATACCAGACTTACAAACAGCAGGTCCATCGCTGGCTATAGTGACAGCTCATGAAAGGTCATATCCTCAGTATAAGCAACCTCCCGAATGGACATCCGGAGATTTTTACCAGTCTCCAGGGAGAGGGTCCGAGTTATGGCTGGCCGAGTATCTTCATCCGTTTGGCATATTGCAATTTGCACTGTATGTGGTGTGACACAAAGTACACGTGGGATTGGAAGTATTATGAAAGAAAACTGGAAGTTGCCGAGATAAGCGTGGCCGAAGTGGAAGAAAACCTGGATGTTCTGACGATTGATAACCTTGTAGTGACAGGGGGAGAGCCTCTTCTGCAGCAGGAGGCCCTTGCATTACTGCTCGCAGGGCAGAAGGGCAAAGGCCGTCGTATCGAGATTGAAACAAACGGAACCATCACTCCCGAGCGCAACCTCGATATGGCCGTCGAGCAATGGAATGTTTCACCAAAACTGGCAAATAGTGGAGAGCCGGAGTCCCGCCGCATTGTGGACACCGCTCTATGGTGGTTCCGTGAAAACCCCAAAGCCTGCTTCAAGTTTGTCATTCAGTCTGATGATGATATCGTTGAAGTTGAAAGGCTTGTGAAGAGGATCCGTTTTCCGCGCTCCCGTTGCTTCCTGATGCCGGAGGCATCGGACGCTGAAATGCTCAAAAAGCGAGGCCCCCGAATAGTCGAGTATTGTGTTAAGTTCGGGTTTCGCTGTTCCCCACGCCTGCAGGTCGAAAAATGGGGCGGAACAAGGGGCCGATAGAGCACCTTCTACTGACAAAGCAATCAGGATGATATAGATCATTATGCTATATGAACCGCATTTCGAAATTTCCATAGAGACTCATTTTTCTGCAGCGCATCATTTACGCGGATATTTGGGCGATTGTGCAAAGCCGCATGGTCATAACTGGATTGTGGAAGTCTACGTCATGTGCGACAAACTCAACGACATTGGCATAGGAATCGATTTCCGGGATATGAAGAGCGCCGTTCAGACGGTTATTGGGAAACTCGATCATATCAACCTGAATGAGCTGGCACCATTCATTAATGAGAACCCCTCTTCAGAGGTCATCGCCAGGCACCTTTATCAGGAACTGAAGAGCATTCTCAGTGCTCCCGGGATCCATTTATCCAGGGTCAAGGTAGCCGAGACTCCAACCTGCTCTGTCTGTTACTCGGGAAACTTTACAAAACCCCGGCAGTAGTGCTAATACAGGGAATATATCTATGCAATCCGATATCAGGAAAGCAGTGGTACTATTAAGCGGCGGCCTCGACTCAACTACCGCATTGGCTATCGCTATGAACCAGGGCTTCGATTGTTATGCCTTGATTTTCGATTATGGTCAGCGCCATAGATGTGAAATCGAAGCAGCCAAAAAAATAGCGAAAACCCTTATGGCTACAGACCATATTGTGGTCAACATGGACCTTGGCCTATTCGGTGCATCGGCTCTGACCGCCGATATTTCGGTCCCGAAGCACCGCTCTGCAAACGAGATCGGAACGGGCATTCCTGTCACATACATACCCGCGCGCAACACCATCTTTTTATCCTTTGCCTTGGCCTATACGGAGACGCTCTGTGCAGAGGATATCTTTATCGGGGTCAACGCCATTGATTACAGCGGATATCCCGACTGCAGGCCCGAGT
>JBEKJA010000274.1:0-4527 GCA_050011475.1 Syntrophales bacterium | reverse complement strand
GATGTCCCAGAACAACGGCAGGAGTTCATCAAAATAAATTTCATTCCGTACAGGCTGTGATAATTTTTGACCCTCTACATCTATGATCAGAGGTCTATATTGCTCAAATAAGATTTTTATGTGTGACACCCTTTCCCCTTCCCCCGGAAGGGTTATATTTTTCAGCTCGGTTTGAAGGGCTTTTTCAAACTCCGGCATATTTCTTTCGATAATATCTTTGCCTTCCTTTTTATACCCAGAAAGAATAAATAGGGTTCCGCTATCCAAACGCTCCAGCGATTCTTTCATTTTTTGGCAGGCGATCACGCTCTGATAATTTTCTCGCAGGATGATATCGATCGCTCCTCCAAGTTCTGTTACCTTCGTGATGCTCTGCAAACCGAGCAGAACGATAATCAGCAAAAGGCCCCCGAATCCCAGAAGTAGTTTTTTACGTAAACTCAACATATGGCTCTCCTTTCATATAAGAGCTAAGCAATAAGAGTGCCATTGTCGAATATACGTTATATCAGCATGTTATGATCTTATTGATTCAAAACGGCTTGCGTTTCGCAAGATAGGTGCTTTTAAGGCCTTGCAAAATGCAACATGGTTAATGAGATATATAAGATTGAATGGACAGATTTCAGATATTGTATTGTTTCCGACGTCGCCAGAGCGTAGCTTGATCGATACCAAGAATATCAGCTGCTTCTTGAAGGGATTTCGTGGAAGCAAGAACATGGCGAATATGCATTTCTTCAATTTTTTCCAAAGATACAAGGTCACCCAACTTCGGATGCACAATGCCTGTCAAAAATTTCTCCGGTAAATATTCGATGCCGACAAGCTCCGATCTGCTGAGAATGGAAGCACGCTCGACAACATTTCGCAATTCTCTTACATTTCCGGGCCATGAGTATCGTTCCAAAGCTTGAAGGGCATCTTTAGAAAATTGTTGAGATGCCCTATGGTTGCTTCGACTGAAAAATGTCATCCATCGTTTTGCAAGATTGACAACATCTTCGGGACGCTCCCGCAAAGGAGGAATCTCAATTTGAATCACACTCAACCGATAATAGAGGTCTTCACGAAATCTTTGATCCTTTACGGCTTCTTCAAGATTCATATTCGTGGCTGCAATCAATCGGACATTCGCTTTTTGGGTGGCATGGTCCCCGAGACGTTCATACTCTCTTTCCTGAAGGAACCTCAATAGCCTAGGTTGGACAGATAAAGGAAGATCACCAACCTCATCAAGGAGCAGCGTTCCTCCCTCACAAAAAGCGATCCTCCCCGAATGATCCCTTACAGCTCCTGTAAATGATCCTTTGACATGACCAAAAAGTTCGCTTTCAAGAAGGTCCGGCGAAAGTGATGGGCACGATATTTCGGCAAACGGTTTATCAGACCGCTTGCTCCATGAGTGAATGGCACGTGCAATAATACTTTTCCCTGTCCCATTCTCCCCGGTTATCAATACAATAGCATCTGTCGGGGCTGCCTGCCTTGCAAGTTCTATCGCTCTTTGCATGACTGGACTTGCAGTGGTCAAATCAACTTCGGGGTTTATACGATTCAAGTCTGCCTGGAGGGCATCAATCCGCTGCTCTAAGGAACGTACCTCAGCAATTTTCTGGACAACCAGCTTCAGTTGCGTAGGCGTGAATGGTTTGGGAATATAGTCCGTTGCACCTCTGCGCATCGCATCCACTGCCGTATCAATCGAAGCGTAGGCTGTAATCATAACAATCTTCAACCATGGAGATTCCGCAAGTAAAACAGGAATGAGGTCAAGACCGCTATCCATGCCGAGGCGAATATCAACAAATGCAATGTCAAAACAGTGTCGCAAGTTTTCAGCAATCGCGTCTTCATAATTGCTGACCGAAACAATAACGTGCCCGTCTGTTTCAAGACAAACCGTCATGGTCTTTCGGATATTCAATTCATCATCAATGATCAAAATGTTCATAGTTAATTCAATATGTTTTAAAAACTAGAAACTTTTAGGGCTTTTATAGCATACTTTGAGCTATAGTTCATGTTGAAGAGTTGTCTGCTATAAAATAAAAACTCATTCATAAGTAATATATTATTGACATATAAATATCTATTTTATATAAAAATAAACACGAAAGTAAGTTCATGTCTGAAACATGAAAATTTCAGTTTCTCACCCAACCCTTTACGCCAAGTCGAGGTGAATCATGAAAAAAATTCAATTTTATTTTGTAATTGTAGCCATCGCATTTTTATCCTACCAGACCGGATTGGCACAGGACAAGCTGACAGCTCAAGATTGGCTTCAGAGGGGTAGAGTAATCATGGCTGAGTCAAGTAAAGAACATTTAATGGAAGCTCTTTCAGATTTTAACAAATCCATTGATATTGACCCGACAAATGCTGAGGTATATTATGAACGAGGTTTGCTTAACGCATATCTCCTGTTTAACCAAAATGCTTTCGCAGATATGAGAAAAGCAGCAAAGCTTGGTCATAAAGGAGCTCAAAAATGGCTTTCTCATGACCTGGAAGAAAAGGGTAGAGAAAAGGCAGGTTCCATGATGAGAACAGAAGCGGTCCCTGAATATGAAAGAGCTCAAAAATCTCTTGCTGCTGGCACAGGAGAAATAGGCGAAGAAAACAAATATTTTGATCTTAGTGAATACATGCCATCCAGAAGTAAGCCAATGATTCATTTTGACTTTGATATGTCTAATATCAAGCAACAATACTATGCCATTCTCGATGAAGTTGCCATGGTTCTAAAAGAGAAAATACCTGAAGCGAAGATTGTATTGGCAGGGTATACAGACAGCATCGGCACAGAAACATATAATGATAAGCTTTCATTGCGAAGGGCACAGGCTGTAGAATCATATCTAGTCGAACACGATGTAGCTCCTGATCGGATTATAGTCAAGGGTTACGGGGAAAACTATCCGATTGATACAAATGAGACAAACGAGGGGCGAGCAAAAAATCGGCGCGCTGAGATATTGAATGCCAAGGAATAGGGTGATCTGAGGAAATTTAGGAAGTAGATCCAATTAAAATCTCCAAAAAGAAGGCAGGATCAGAAATAGTCCCGCCTTTTTTTGCGACTTTCTATCCAAAAACTAGATATAGGGTAATTGGAATGCCAAGCATCTCGAGAACAACCTCTCGAGTTGCACCTATCTTACCAGTCTGCTGGCTGATCCAAGTGACTCTCGTCGTCTCCTTGAACCAATGTGGCCAAGAAGGCAGCCATACGATGATGAGCACGGGAGACCTTTGTCGACGCTGTTCGGGAGGGCAACCGGTAGATATAAGGAGACGAAATTTTACCGGGTCGGCAAGGGGGTCGGATTTGCCCATAGTACCGCTTGTATGTCAGACTCTAACCACCATCAAAAAACGAATCTGCCGGAAACACAGATTCAGACGCTGCATAAAATCAGAACCGTCCCTACGAATCACACCGCTTTATCAGGGAATGATTCAGCTCGGCTTCAAATGCACCGCATAAGAATTGAACATATCAAGCTTCTATCCGGCGTATTCCCAGCTTTGCCATGCGATTGTTGAGACTTGTACGCTTCATGCCAAGGATCTCGGCCGCACCACCAGGACCACTCACCCTACCGCCAGTTAACTGCAGGATATGCCGGATATAGCGGCATTGAACCTCATCCAGCGAGGGATTGTCTCTGAATACATCTCTTGATAATGATTTACCCTTAGTAGACAATTCCAGCTTCAGGTTGCCGCCGCTCCAAAGCAATACTTCACGTTCCATGATATTTTTCAGCTCGCGGACATTGCCTGGCCAATTGTAAGCCACGAGTTTCATTTCATCTTCTGCGGTGATTTTTATTTTTTCCACATTATACCTACGGGTAAAATGATTTAGGTAATGGGCAGCTAGGAGCGGAATATCTTCTTTTCGTTCGCGAAGCGGCGGCAGAGTAAACGGTACGACATTGAGGCGATAGTACAGGTCTTCACGAAAGCGTCCTGCAGCCACTTCGGACGCAAGATCACGGTTAGTGGCTACAACCAGGCGAAAATTCGACGAAATAGGCCGCGTACCGCCGACCCTGAAGAGCATTTTTTCCTGAATGACGCGCAGCAACTTGACCTGAACAGATCTCGGAATTTCGCCTATCTCATCGATGAACACCGTACCCTGGTGGGCCAATTCCATCTTGCCTATTTTTTGATGATCTGCACCGGTAAATGCCCCTTTTTCGTGGCCGAAGAGCTCACTTTCGACCAGGCTCTCGGGAACATCCGTCAAATCGACGATGACAAAGGGATTCATATGGCGGGAACTCATATGATGAATCCGCCTGGCCAAAAGTTCCTTTCCCACGCCTGTCCCCCCTAGAATGAGGACCGTACTGTCTGTTGCCGCTATTCTGTCCGCCTGCTCCAGGATCTTCAGCATGATCGGGTCCCTGGTCAGTATTTCATCACCCTCTATTCCCAGGAGCTGCCCAAGACCTGCTGAAGCTCTCTCTTCAATACGCTGGCTGAAAGACAGGATGTTTTCTATATATT
>JBEKJA010000273.1:0-4528 GCA_050011475.1 Syntrophales bacterium | reverse complement strand
AAGTCTGCAGGATGGAATCGGAAAGGGTTCTGGACGGAGCGCAGGCAACATTAATATCTATGAAGGATTGAAGAGACGCGGTTCATTGCTCCTTTCGTATGGAGGCCATCAATACGCCGCCGGAATATCCATCCGTGAACAGCACATAGAAGAATTCTCACGACTTATAGATGAGGACCTGAAAGAAGTATCGTGTGAGGAGGATTTTGTAACGCGAACCACCATAGATGCTCCGTGCAGTCTGACCGATATCAATTATAACCTTCTTCGTGATCTTGAAAAACTGGCGCCATTCGGCAATCAGAATCCCGAGCCTGTCCTTTGTGTGAAAAATGCCCAGGCATCTTCGCAGAATATTGTAGGTAATAATCATCTAAGGATGCAAATTCGGGCCGATGGCGTATCATATCCATCCATCTGGTTTGGCAGGGGGCATTTGATTAATGCTTTTTACGGTGCAACTCTTGACGTGATTTTTACACCACAGATTAATGAATGGAACGGATCCTCTAGTATTCAACTTGTTTTGAAAGATGTTGCCATCCATAGTAAAACGTAAATCCCCGTTTTATTTCCAGGAGCGTTCATCCAATATCAACTTATCCTCTGACTTGATCATTCCAGGATCAAGCCATTCAATGTGATCGATTCTTAAATTGCAAATTTCCCGGAATACTTTTCTGAACATCTCGTCCCATGTTCCCGTCGTATTCGCATTGGCTCGCCGTTCAAGACGAATGACAAGAATATCTTCATGCCCGGTGCGTTGTATGACAACCTGCATCGGCAAACTGTTTAATCTCTCGGATACTTTTCTCAACTGGCTGGGTGCGAGAAACAGGCCGCGGACTTTGACAGCCTCTCCGACACGTCCCGCAATTCCTTCCAGCCTGGCGGATGTTCTTCCGCATTTACAGGGTGTATCAACAATTCTGGACAAATCCCCTGTGCCGAAGCGGAAGAGGAAAAAAACGTCATTGAATCGTGTGACCACGACCTCCCCAAATTGGCCGGGCGGGAGTGCTTTTCCGGTTTGCGGGTCAACGATTTCCACCATGACTTCCTCACAGATATGCCAACCATGCTTCTCCGAACACTCATAGGCAATATCACCCACTTCTGTGGCACCATACATCTGGTAAGTATCCATGGCATAGGTTTTTTCAAAACGTTCCCGAAGAGACGGTGTCAGAGGCTCTGCCGCGAAACAGGCTTTACGCACACGGAAATCTCTTGAAAATTCATACCCAAGTTCCCGGCTTTTCTCTATAATCGCCATCAGGAAGCTGGGGGTCCCGGTAAAAGCGGTTATATTCAGATCCCGGATCAACTGAACCTGCATCTCCGAACTTGAGGTTCCTGAAGGCACCACGGCCGCCCCTACCCGGCGCAATCCGCCATGGAATGTCAATCCGGCTGCTACCATGTGATAAGAAAAGGCATTAAGGACAATGTCGCGATCTCCGATTCCCGCAGCGAAATACGCGCGCGCCCATAGAGGGTCTACCTCGGAGAGATGAGGCTCGTAGACCGGACCTGGAGAAATGAATATTCGGTCTATTTGCGCATCGGGATTTTGCAGACCGCCAAATGGGGGAGAAGCCGATTCCATCTCAATAAGTTTCTCCCTTGTGATAATGGGGATTTTTTCCCATATATCCTTCGACATCTCTGTTGATGGGTTGATCGAAAAATCATCAAATATCCTGCGTATCCGGTCCGAAGAATTATAAGCCAGATGAATCATCAAAGAAAGGCGCCGCCAATTATCTGTTTCCCGATCCTTTTGAGAACGTGATTCCAATTCATCGAACCATTTTTTCATCTTTCTTTCCTCCACCTCACCTGTCCATCACAGCCATCGTTTTCGGCGTCGATATGATTTGACATCCTGATAGGTACGCTCCAATCCCCCGGCCCCCATACCAAGATAAAACTCTTTGACATCCGGATTTTCTACAAGTTCAGCCGAGGCGCCTTCCATAACGATCCTACCGTTTTCCATAACATAGGCATAATGGGCAATTTTCAGGGCCATACGGGCATTCTGTTCAACGAGGATAATGGTTGTTTTCTGTTCTTCATTGATGCGGCGGATGATTTCAAAAATCTCGCGAACCACCAGTGGGGCAAGTCCCAACGATGGCTCATCGAGGAGCAGGAGAGACGGCTCCGCCATGAGGGCGCGTCCCATGACCATCATCTGAAGCTCTCCACCGCTGCAGTAACCGGCAAGAGCCTTTTTTCTTTTCAGAAGGGCCGGAAAGTAACGGTATACCATCTCCAAATTCTTCCTGTAAGGTTTCCCCCAATGCGTTGCAGTTCCTACCCTGAGATTTTCCTCGACGGTCAGGTATTTGAATGGTTGACGCCCTTCTAGTACCTGGATGACACCCATGCGTGTAATTACTTCAGGCGGTTCGTTCTGGATTAGTTTGCCGTCATAGATAATCGCGCCGTCCGTTACCTTGCCGTTTTCAGGCTTGAGAAGTCCCGATATGGCTTTTAAAGTTGTGGTCTTTCCAGCACCATTTACACCAAGCAGAGAAACAATCTGGTCTGTCGGAACCTTCAGGGAGACCCCCTTGAGGACCTGGATAACGTCATTATAGACAACCGATATATTGTTTACTTCCAGGAGTGTTGACATATTCATACGGTATCCACAATTGCTGAACACTCAATAAGAGAACGGCCAAAGCCGGAAACTGGATCTTATAATCCGCCAGACCTCCGCCAGTCCTCTCGGCTCTACCAGTATAAAGAGCACAATCGTCAGGCCAAAAACAAATTCCCGAAATGGGGCCAGCGTTAATCCGGCAGAAGAAAACATCCCCATGTTCATCACGATATCCGTACCCCATCTCAACAGTTCATTGAGTGCCGTGATGAAGACCGCGCCGAAAACCGCACCTGCCATGTTCCCCATGCCTCCGATAATCACCATCGCGATGTACTCAACGGACAGGGACATATTGAAGGGTTCCGTCGTGATGCTCATCATGTAAAAAGCCCAGAGGGCACCTGCAAAACCTGCGTAGAAAGAACTGATCCCGAAAGAAAGCACCTTGTATGGAAATATCGGAATGCCCATTCCCTCCGCCGCACGGTCGTTGTCACGGATTGCTATAAACGCCCGGCCGTATTTTGTTCTCATAAGGTTCACGGCAAGCAGTAACATCGCTATCAAGCATACAAATATGATGTAAAAGAACCAGCGGTCACCCTGCACACTGATGCCTAATAAATCGGCTGGCGGCAGTGTAATTCCAAGGGTCCCCCTGGTCATGCTCTCCCAGTGGATCAGAACGTATTCAATGATGAATTGACCTGCAAGGGTGGCTATTGTGAGATATAAACCTTTCAAACGGCCCGAAGGCAGGCCGAAGACCATTCCTACCAATGCAGTAATAAAGCCTGCCGCTGGAATTGCGATATAGAACGGGAGATGAAGCCGTGTAGCCAAGATGGCTGCCCCATAAGCTCCGACACCAAAGAACGCACCGTGTCCAAGAGAGATCAGACCTGTATACCCGATCAGGATATTCAAACCGATTGCGGCAATGGCTGCGATTCCGGTAGTATTAATGACATACAGCAGATAAGGTGAACTGATGAATGGAACAACTGCAAACAGTAGAAATATTCCTACCACGACCCAGAAGCGTCCGAAGTCGGTCTCGAAGATGGTCATCTCCTGCCGGTATGCCTCATGGAAAGACCCGCTTGGATGAAATTTCAGTTTTCTCTTCACGACGTCAAACACGTTCTATTTCCTTTAAACCGAATAATCCATACGGCTTGATCATCAGAATCAGCACCAGAACCATGTAAGGAACGACATCCCTGAGTGAAGGTGAAAGATAACCTCCGGTAAATGTTTCGAGCATACCGATGAGGATTCCTCCAATGATTGCTCCTCCAATACTGTCCAATCCGCCGAGAATGACCACGGGAAAAACCTTCAGGCCTATGGCGCTCAGATCATGAACATTAATCCCGTTGATGATTCCCAATACTATGCCGCTCATGCCGGCAACCAGCGCAGCGATTGCCCAGGAAAGGGCAAATACCCTTCGCACATGAACTCCAAGAGACAGGGCAGCCCGTTGATTATCCGCCACTGAGCGCATATAGATGCCCTGTGATGAGAATTTGAAAAAAAGGCCGAATAGGACGAGAAAAGTCAAGCTCACCAGAAGACCTGCCACATAAACGGGAGGAACTTCGATTCCACCGAGATTGACTCCAAGTGCCGCAGGCAGGAAATCCGGGTAGGTCTGCAGGTTGCCGCCCCAAATCAGCAGGAGCAAACCTTTGAACATCGAGGATAGCCCGACAGTCAGCATGATGACAAAAATCAAAGGCTCACCGATGAGCGGCCGCAAAAAGAAGCGCTCAATGAGAAATCCGAGCATAAAACAACCGCAGAGTGTTACTACAAAAGCCACGGCAACAGGAAGCTGGGCCCACACAACGAGGCCCAGAAACAGGAAAGCTCCAAATGCTATAAGTTCCCCATGGGCAA
>JBEKJA010000272.1:0-7398 GCA_050011475.1 Syntrophales bacterium | reverse complement strand
CCTCTCCGGACTATGTCCCTTGCCGATTTCCTCCACGAGGATCTGGTCAACTGCATATCTATCAAGCCCTTCGACAATGAAACTTTCCTGTTCGTCCGGCAGATCCGGCCCTTCATCAAGGTTGATATGCAATCGTCTGCGGAGAAGATATCGGATCGGATTGCGAAAAAACAACTGGACGCCCCTGAGATCGACCGTCCGCCATTCATCGGCAGGTTCAGTCAGCGCAGAAGGAAGAAATGAAGATGGAGCCATGCAGGGTTCCAGCAGGCATCTGGCAGCCATGCAATTTTCTTCATCATAGCTGAACCATTTATTCCCCTGTCTGAAATAATCGGGATGAAACGCCTGCAGATGGTGGACGGTTGTAATATGCTCCACCGGGCTGATTTTTTCCTGATGCTCAAAGGCCTCTTCAATATACTCAATCAGTTCCGATACGAGAACCGAGGGTGGAACAACATGATTGTCATCAATGCTGCGACCCGTATAGGTGATGATCAAGTGTTCCCCCGCCGAAAGGAGGGCTTCAAGAAACAGGTACCTGTCTTCTTCGCGTCTTGAAGGGTCTCCGGGAATGGGATGCTTTGCCATCAGATCAAAACTGTTGGGCCTGTCCTGCCTCGGGTAAGCGGAATCATTCATCCCGGAGAGGCAAACCGTCTTGAATGGCACACTTCTCATGGGGAGAAGAGTACAAAATGTAACACTGCCTGTTATGAATCCCCAATTCGAATAGGCGGTATGGAAAAAATCCGCCAGAAAGGAAACGGCAACATCCAGCCTGACAGACTCATCGAACCCGGTTTCCCCCGCAATGGCCCGGAGCTGCCGGATACCTGCCATTATGGTGGTTTCTTCCTCCACTCGCTCGGATTTTTCGTCGTTGTCCGACAAAAGAAATATTCTGTAAATTTTGATGAAGGTGTCCGCCCATTCGTCTATTATGCGGGGATCCATCAGATCCGAAATGATTGAAAACAAATGATCCAGGAAAGTCAGGAACCGGCCAAGTATAATCGCATCATTTCCCTCAATATCATCAAAGGGGAGTATCCCCTCAAATAATTTCTCTCCGCCCCCGGGCAGGGCAAACCCCAACAGCAGCCTTTCACATCCCGCCTGCCAGGTATTTTCCCGTGTCGCAGGCAGTCCAAGATTCACACGATGATCAGCATTAATACCCCAACGAATCCTTGTCTCTGCTATCCAATGGCGTATCAGATCCATATCCTCTTCCATAAAATTGAATCGTCTCCTTACCGGATCCGATTCAAGAATGGACAGGACTTCAACGGCGCTGACACGGCTTCCGACCAGATCGAGGATTGCAAACAGTGTGCGGACGGATAGGAATTCGTCTGGAACGCCCCGATCAGCAATGCTGTAAGGAATCTCGCGTTCTGTATCGGAGGCTGCATCCTGCGCATGAAGCGGATCGAAAACAGCCTTGATAAATGGAGCATAGAGTTCTATATCGGGGGTCATCACAAGAATGTCTTTCGGCAGCAGGGTTCGATCCTCGTCAAACAGGGCAAGCAATCGCTCATGCAGAACCTCTATTTCTCTCATGGGGCTGTGGCAGACATGAATTTCAATGGAATGGTCGGCGGGATCCACTCGCAGCTTCAGCCCATTCAAACTTTTTCTGTCACGCAAATTCAGTATGTCGGATTGTATGGTATGCAGCATGCCTGCATCACTCAGATCTGTGAAGCATTCCGTTCCCCCTTCCTGTAATGCCGCTACCTGGTGGATAAATGTCCGGCCTGTTGTGCCCATCGAGGCAAGCAGGGCATTGCCCTCCTCAAAATGAAGATCCTCATGTGTAAGGGATATCCGCCCTGTCTTCTCACGGATTTTCCGCAAGGCTTGACCTGTTTCCTTCTCCGATCGCACATCACCCCAGTACTCCCTAGAGGGATTCATTAGAAAAAATGCAACCGGAATGAGTTGTGACAGATCATGAAAGATTTCCAGGTAAAGAGCCGGCATGGAGGATATCCCGAAAACGGATACCCGTTCCGGCAGGCAGTCTGAGGAGGGGGATGCATTCAGCAGAATATCATGCAATAAATGGCGGGACGCCGCTATATGCCTTCCATGACCAATCGCCGACAGAGCACGCCAGAGTTGTGCCTGCCAGGCTTCCTCTTTCGTATTTACCCTGCCCCGCTCCCAGGCATGTATCATTGCCGGCCGATGGATAAGATAATGATCGAATACCCTGGCAACGCGGGAAGAAAGCTGCAGCAGTTTCAAACCGTGATCCGGAAAAATATAGCGACTCGGAGTAGACTCCCCATTTTCCTCCCTCAGGGGGAAAACGTATCTTCTCAAATCGCTGAAATCAGGATTTTCGAAAAATTCAGGAAGAAGTTTCATGATGGTCCATGTCATCATCTCCTGATTGAAAACCGCCGGCTCCGCATAACCCGGGATCATGCCGCTGAAGATTTCCTGAATAAAATGTTTCGGAAAAGGGAAATGGATATTGGCACAGATGCCATGCCGCCTGGCAAGCTCCATGGACAGCCATCGATCCATCCCGCGACTCTGAACGACGATGACTTCCTGGACAAATGGAGAAGATGGTGGTTTCTCAATAAAATTGCTTAATTTCTCAACAAGTATTTCCAGACGGTTTCCCGTATGGACTATAAATCCGCTCTCATGACCGTCTTTTCTTTCCCTGTTGCCGTGCTCTCGTCCTTCTTGAATTTCCATCTTGACATCTTTCATGAAACGGACTTATATTGCAGTCGAACGAGGGTTCTGCCTTGTTCGCTATGAGTCACTTGGCTGGAATCGAACATTAACAGAGCGAAAGGGTCTTATTGGTGCTTGTCACCCATTTGAAGACCAACTTTTTGTGAACGTGACTCCAGCAACCGGACGAGACGGTAAAGGCGGATCTCGTTCCCCTTTGAAGATCTGAGGATCATCAAAGGGGTTTTTTTATGTGATGAATGGTCATATACGGAAACATCAGTAAATTTCAATGGAAAATGGTCAGGACCACCAGACGGCAAAAGAAAAACTCAAACAGATCTTCTGGTAAAATCAGGAATAGACTGCATCAATGGGATGCCTGCTTCATTTGTTCACGGGGCATAAGCGTAGTAGGGTCCAATATGATTGAAGCCGCATCGGGAGATCCGACACTATGACCCAGGAGACCGGCATGCAGGTCCGAACCATCCATTTCAAGTAAAAGGATTTTATCGAACAGATCGCGAAGACCATTGATGTTTTCAGGCATACCATCGGAATCTATGGGGACATCATGATGAATATGCACGGTAAACCATAGGGAAGAGCCATGCTCTTTGGCCAAGAATTTAAGTGCTGACAGGGATTCTCTTGCCTGTCCTTCAAAACGGTATCCATCGATAAGAATCAGTTGCGGATGGAAGATACCCTGGGCTGTCAGATCGGTCAGCCGCTCTTCAAAGACAGGGGCACTAAAGCGCCCTACCTGGAATGTCATGATAAATCGATGATTTTGGAGCTCATCCCAGAGGTCACGATAGATGCCTGGCTGATCTGTTCCAATCAGTGCCTGAAACCTTTCTTTGTACCAGAGGGAAACTTTCTGAACGGGATCCAAAAGACTCACATGAAGCACATCTTTTCCCTGCAGCATGGCGTTCAGGGCCAGCTGTACCAGCATTGCCGTCTTACCCACACCAGCCCTGGCAAGAATGCCGCCACAGCTTCCCTCAGGAAGGTCCTTATTGATGTTCATATACTCCAGCGGGAGTTTTCTGAGAACTTTTTCTCTCATCATGATCTCCATAATTTCTTTCAGGTAAATGACACGACCGGTAGAAGTCACGTTTTATCAGCCGCATTGGATTAAGCGGCACTCCTTTTCTTGATGGCCACTTCTTCAGCAATTTTCTCGGCAATAGACACCGGCACCTGCCGGTAATGATCAAATTCCATGGTGAACTGGGCTTTCCCCTGTGTGGCCGATCGCAGAACTGTTGAAAAGCCGAACATTTCAGCCAGAGGAACCTGTGACTCAACAACCGATTGAACGCCTTCATCCTGGGCTCCTACAATCATTCCCCGGCGCTGGTTGAGAAGGCCCATAACTGCCCCCTGGAATTCAACGGGTGTTTCCACCACCACTCTCATGATGGGCTCCTGAATCACCGGCTTCGCCTTGGCGTACCCTTCATGAAATGCCCCCCGGGCTGCAGCCTGGAAAGCAATATCCGAGGAATCGACCGTATGGGATGCTCCGTCGTTAATGGCTATGCGAATGCCCGTTACCGGAAACTCAAGCTTCGGCCCCTTGGCGAGACAGCTTTTGAAGCCTTTTTCGCAGGCTGAAATGTATTGGGTGGGAATGGATCCCCCTCTCACTTCATCAACAAACAGAAAATCTCCCTCGGAATAGGGTTCCATGTATCCGGCAACACGGCCGTATTGCCCGGCGCCTCCGGTCTGTTTTTTATGGGCGTAATTCCGCATACGCTCCACATAAACATCAAGATGAAGTTCTCCCATTCCCTCAATGATCGTTTCATTGGTTTCTTCGTCCACATGGACGCGGAAGGTCGGATCTTCCCTGGTGAAACGGCTTAGAGCCTTGCTCATGTTGACCTGGGATTTATTATCTCCGGGGGTGATGGCCAGTGATATAACCGGTATGGGCACGTGTATAGAAGTCATGGCCAGGTTCAGTCCGGGGGCGACAAAGGTATCTCCAGAAGCGCACTCGATTCCGAAGAGGGCAGCGATATATCCCGCAGGAATGGCTTCGATGTCCTCCATCTGATCCGCGTGCATGCGGCCAAGCCGTCCGACCTTGACCTTCTTTCCCGTACGGCTGTTCACAATGGTAACGCCTTTTGCCAAGGTCCCCTGGTAAACACGGATATAGGTTAATTGTCCATAGGGCCCCTCTTCGAGCTTGAAGGCCAATGCAACAACCGGTCCGTCCGGATCGCAGGCCAAAACGACAGGCTTTTCAACATAGTCAAGATTCAATGCTTCATTGACCACTTCCGCCGGGGATGGAAGAAGGGCGGTTATACCGTCGAGAAGAGGCTGAACCCCTTTATTCTTGTATGCGGAACCCATGAATACCGGTGTAATTTTCCGTGATTGAGCTCCCCGCCTGACGGCTGAGAGGATCATATCTTCCGGTATATCCCTCTCTTCCAGGATTGCTTCCGTGAGTTCATCTGAAAATATGGAGGCGGCATCAATGAGGGTTTCACGCGCTTGCCGGGCTTCCGGCAGCAGCGATTCAGGAATCGCATCCTCACGAATGATATCCCCGTGCGGACCTTCAAAGTAAAGGGCTTTCATGGCAACGATATTCACGATCCCTGCGAAATTCCCTTCCAGACCGATAGGAATTTGCATTGGCACAGCATTATGTCCAAGTTTGGTGCGGAGCTGTTCTATCACCCTGGCCGGGTTCGCTCCACTTCGGTCCAGCTTGTTAATGAAGGCAATGGATGGGACAGCGTATCGCTTCATTTGCTGGTCCACGGTTACAGACTGCGACTGCACACCCCCTACGGCGCATAGTACGAGAATGGCGCCATCAAGAACACGCAGGGACCGTTCCACCTCAATGGTAAAATCCACATGGCCAGGTGTATCTATGATATTAATTTCATGGTCCTTCCATTCACAAAACGTCGCAGCGGAGGCGATGGTGATGCCCCTCTCCCGTTCCAGGTCCATGGAATCCATGGTGGCCCCTATCCCGTCCTTGCCTTTAACCTCATGAATGGCATGGATCCGCTTTGTATAATAAAGGATCCGTTCAGTCAGTGTTGTCTTGCCTGAATCTATGTGGGCGCTGATCCCGATATTACGTACTTTTGAGATTCCGTTGTTCATTATGAAGCCTTCTTCATCCTTTCCTTTCCCCTTGACAGAAATTTGAGGTAAATAAACGTGAAACTTGATTTTGTCAAGGTTTTTTTATAGATAGATTATACCATGTCATTAAAATCATCCTTCATGCATACGACAAGCCGCTACTATCGTAATGATATATCGACGCTCGGCTGGGAACTTACGGTTTGCAATGCATTGGAGCCGGTGAAAAGTCCATGCCGCCGCATTTTGAAACATCAGGAATCATACGGGAATCTCCTATCTTCCTTCCTGGAGCATATCCTCCCCATGGAAAAGGTCGAAACCGTCATGGAAATCGGTGGGGGATATGGCTGCCTGATGAGAGATTTCCTAATAAAATACCAGGGCATGCAAGCCATTATGGTTGATATTTCGACCTTCTCTCAAGCAGCGTTCATCCATGTGGATTTCCTTGAACTCGACTCCTCGATACTTACAGGAATCGACCTGGCTTTGATGAACGAAAATCTCGGTGATTTTCCCGTGATGCTCAATATACCCAAAACCGGGACGGATGCCGGGCAAGAGGGACAGGATGCGCATCTTGAAGCATTCGATCGCTTACGGCAAAGTTATAAACTCGAGATACCGGAAGGTGAATCATCGGCATTTAATTTCGGCGCCGCACTTGCAGTCGAAAAGCTATGCATGTCAGGGATCCCTTTTATTTTTCTGAGTGAACACAGTTGCGAGGCCAAGATTCCTCAAGAGCTCACAGGTATCATCCAGGTGTCAGCACCTGGCTTCCCGGAACGTATCCGCCTCAAGGGACATGATGAATATACTATGAAATTTTCCCATCTTGAAAAAATCGCCAATAAACTTGGTTATGAAATGCGGCGCGGACCGGTTGCCGATTACCTTGAGCCGATCTTTTCAGAGCGTTTAAAAGCCATCCTGTCAGGACCGATTTCCCTGTCAGATGACCATGAGACAATTCGGCACTTTGCATCGGATCTCTTCCAGTATGAATATCTTCTCCTGGAAAAAGCTTCCAACCACCGAAAAAAGGAATCGGACTTCATATCCCTTCATGTACCGTAGACCAAAGGAGCTTGACTTGATGAAACGGGCGGCCTATTTTATCAATACATCCCGTGGTTGAAAGGAGAACCATCATGCGGCACAATGTTAGAATGTACACTCTCAGTACATGCAGTCATTGCAAAAATGTGAAGAGATTCATGGACGAAAACAGTATATCCTATGATTTTACCGATGTGGACCTCATGACTGGAGATGCGCGAAAGAACATTATGGATGAAGTGAGGAAGTATAATCCAAATTGTACTTTCCCCACGATCCTGATTGGCGATACTATCGTCATTGGATTTAACGAGTCGGCAATCCGTGAGGCTTTGGGGTTGAAATGAATGTCGAACAGCTTTATGAAAATCTAAAGAAAATTCAGGAACCGAAAGGTTTTTTTTTCAACAGGGATTGGGAACAGGTGATGGGGATCCTGGAGGGGCTCCTCACAAATCGTGAGCGCTACGGGTACATGTGCTG
>JBEKJA010000271.1:0-4571 GCA_050011475.1 Syntrophales bacterium | reverse complement strand
CGATTCGTTCTTACTTTCTCTGAGTGATGAGGAATTGCTTTCTGAAGCAATAAGGATTGCTGCTCAAAGAAAAGATGGAAAGGCCGAAATTGCGAAGAAGCTATTAACCTCTCTTAAAAAACGAGAACTTTTTGTCAGTTTGTTGACCCGCTTTTATGATGATCTTCCCGCAGATGTTCGAGCTATTATTCAACGGACGTATGGGAAATCAACCTCTTTTCCTAATACTGCTCCAAAAAATAGATGGCATGTCATAAATTTACTTGAAGAAGATTTCAATATTCCTCATGGATCGTTAGCCATGTATTGTCCTACAGCTGGAATGAACGTAAAGATTGCAGAAGTAAAAATAGCTGTTGGTGATGAAATTAGAGAATTTTGTCAATACGAAGTAGCCCACAACAACCAACTTGCCGGGGGACATTTGGATGCTCAGATCCAGAGATTTTCTCGCTTGTGGCGTGTACATTTTGTAATCGATGAGAAGGTAATGCAAGAACATACGGCTATTATTAACCCACTTCGTACTACTATCGAAAAACTTGTACTTGGATACCTTACAGACGATGAAACTTATTTTGGTATTGCTAGGGATGTTGCTCGAATTTTAACAAACATCGAAAATTCTCTATGGTGTAAAAAACCAATATGTGAAGAAATAGATTTAGCTGCATTTAGCGACGAAAAAGGTGTTGCGAAAGAATATCGTCCAGGTGTGCCATGTATAAGCGCTTTCATCGGTAAATAATGGAAAAAGATTCATATCATCAATTATTATCATATATGTCCGAAACAGCGCGTGTATTATCTGCGGACGGTGGTTTCCCTGTAGATATATATCAAATAGCCTCGTCCTTCCATGTAGATGTTAAGACATCTGACGATCATAAATCTACAAATGTTCGCTTAAGAACAACTTATGAAAATCAGTATAAAGCTGTTCTTCCATCATATCTGAAACTAGATTCTGGTGTTCAAGGCCTACAGCGATTCTTTATAGCACATGAGCTTGGTCATATTATTTTAAGAAAAATGGGAGTAACATCTTTTAAAGATTCAGATTATTGGTTATGTGAAGAACTTTGCAATCTTTTTGCGAGAAATCTTCTTATTCCTGACAAGATTGTAGATTCTTTTTTTGTAAAATGTAGTCTTGATGCAAATTCATATTTGAGAGGTAGCTTTTCACTTGCTAAGTATGCTCACGTCAATTGGCATACTACTGCTCTAAGATTATCATCAAAAAAACCTCATTTACTTTTTTTTGCTATGAAGGAGAGCGTAAAAAAACCTGAAAAGTTATCGGTATATTTCACTACAGAAAGAAGTGTTATAGGTATTGGTAAGTACATATCTAATGATTCTGCATTCAGGGAGACTATGTCAAGAAATTCATTTCGTAAAATTGTTCCAATTAGCTTTGAAGCGCTGCAGAATGAGTTTCCATCTCTTCACTCCATCAGTTCAGCTGCAATCTTCAAACTTAAGCGTCGTGAAGAATGCAGAATTTGCCTAGTTCGCAAATCAGAATCACCTGGTTAATTTTTCTGATCTATATAAATCATTTTTACTTGAAGAAAACCCAAGACGACCGTATATGCTTCAATTTAAAGTTCCATTGCTGCAAAATATCCACAATATGACTACTCAAAGCAACACAATTTGAAAGGGATGGTGTGTAAAAATAACAAGTCTATAGAGAGATTTCTTATAAAAATCCTATTGTTAAGCACCAATTTATATTGTAGCATATAATTTATTGTATATGTAAAATAGGAAGGTTTGAAATAACGGTATTTATAAGATTCTATGGGCGGGAAAATAATCGGTGATAATATATAGAATTGATGTAGAAAATTTTAGAGGTATCAGGTCTCTAATCTGGGAGGTGGAAGGATCAACCTTATGCCTTGTTGGTCCGGGCGATTCGACAAAGACGACCATTTTAGATGCGATAGAATATGCTTTGTTTCCCAGATGGAATTTACTTTTTTATGATAGTGATTTTTATGATGCTAATATCGATAATCCAATAAAAATTACTGTTACAGTTGGTCAAATTCCTGAAAAATTAAAGAGCGAAAATAAATATGGACTTGAGTGTAAGGGCTGGAATGAAACTGAGGGTATACATGATGAACCTAAAGATGGTGACGACCTTGCGATAGCAATCCAATTGATGATCGACAAATCGCTTGAACCACTTTGGAGAATCGTAAATGATCGTAATCCTGATGGTGTTGCGATCAGTGCAAAAGATCGACAATTATTAGGTATTTCCAGGCTTAGCTCATATGTTGATAGAGAACTAAATTGGGGAAGGGATTCCATCTTATCAAGATTTACAGGTAAGATTGAGGATTTAAACAGCCTTCTTGCTGATAGTGGACGGATTGCAAGGAGTTCGATAAATACACAAGATCTGACAACTCTAAATAAAGCAACTGAAAGAATTAAAGAAGTTAGTGGTAATTTTGGTGTTATTCCACGAAAGGGCTTTAACCCACACTTAGATTTTAGAGCCGTTCATATTGGTGATGGAGGTTTCTCTCTTCATGATGGTGAGATACCCTTTCGCAAATCAGGATTAGGCTCAAAACGGCTACTTATTCATTCATTACAAAACAGCTTAGCAGTTATGGGAGGCATTAGACTTGTTGATGAAATTGAATTAGGACTGGAACCTCACAGAATCAACCGAGTATTAAATGTATTGGGAAACAGATCAGTAAAAACGTCTGAATCATCTGATCAAATCTTTAGCCATGGTCAATTATTCTTAACAACTCACTCTCCTGTTGTTATAGTAGAATTAAATTCAGATGAAATATGTGTTGTACGAAATAAAGATGGTATAATAACCGTATGCCCAGTGGGTAGGGCTTTGCAGGATGTTGTGCGCAGCGCACCACAAGCACTTTTAGGTAGGAAAATTATAGTGTGTGAAGGAAAAACAGAAATCGGAATCTGTCGTGCTTTAGATAATTGGTGGTCAAACGATCAACAGAAATATTCGTTTGCCTATCAAGGAGTTGTGCTGGTAGATGGCGGTGGTGCAAGTGCTCCAAGCAAGGCGTTAAAACTCCATTCTCTCGGTTATCCGATATTCTACATTTGTGATTCAGAAGTGCCTCTTAGCCCTCCCATAAAAAATTTGGAAGAGACTGGAATTTGTGTTGCTCAATGGGAAGGGAACTTGGCGATTGAAGGTAGGATCGTTAATGACTTGCCCTGGCAAGGTGTTATTGAACTTGTATCACTAGCTATGGATATTTGGCCTGAAGAAAGCATAAGACAATCAATAATAAGTTTTTTAAAGGGTGTTAATTTTCAATTACCAGACGATATATCTTTATGGGAAGATTCATCACAATTGAGACAAGCAATGAGTATCGCGGCGGATAAGTTCAATGACAAGAAAGGCTGGTTCAAGAGAATCTCATCAGCGGAAACGCTCGGGAAAATTATCATAAAATACCTTCCTCAAATTAGCGCAACTGACTTATCAAAGAAAATAGTAAGATTGCGATCATGGGTCGATAAAATTGACTGACGCTTCAACCCTGGCAACTGTTGGCAGATGCAGCTTGTTAGCACCGGCGGGGTGCGGCAAGACGCATATGATAGCTGAAGCTGCAACGAGACATAATACGGGAAAAGAGCTCGTCCTGACACACACTCATGCGGGGGTTTCCGCGCTTAAACAAAAGGTCGAAAAATTTAGCAAATCTAAAAATAATGTCCAGATCGAGACGATTGCGAGTTGGGTCCTTAGATATGCAAAGTCATTTCCAAAATCATCAAATTTTCACAAACAACTTCCTGAAAATAATCATGAATGGAATCAAGTCTACCTATCGGTAGCTGAACTCTTAAAGAATTCAAGCATAAAAGAAATAGTTAAGTCTTCTTATACGGGTGTATATGTAGACGAATACCAAGATTGCACTGTTCAACAACATGAGACCATAATGAATCTATCAGAAATTATACCTTGCAGAATTTTGGGCGATCCGATTCAAAGTATTTTTGGTTTCGGTGCAAACACTGTTGTAAATTGGGATAAAGATGTTGCTCCATTTTTTACATGTCTGCCGGAACTCACGGTGCCTTGGCGTTGGAAAGATTGTGCACCAGAACTGGGTGAATGGTTAACTTATATTCGCAAACAACTTATTGATCGGAATACTATAGACTTATCTTTAGCCCCAAAGTCATGTGTACGTTGGGTAGAATTGCCTGATAAAAATAGTCCGATACCAGTCCAGATAAAAACTTGCTTTGATACGATGAAATATTTAACTGGCAACATAGCAGCTATATATGGTCCTACAGATGTGAATCCATGTAATTTCTTGGCTCGCCGTACAGGTGGTAAATATAGTGTTGTAGAGGTAATTGATTGTTCCGATTTATTCGAAAGTGCGTGCAAGATCATGAACTCAAGTGGTCTAAATAGACTGTTGTGCATTATCAATTTTGCCAAATCTTGTATGTCAGGGTTAAGTGGTGATTTTGAAAATGTAGTTAGTGCATTTCAGAAAGGAAAGATTTCCACGAGTAAAAAATAT
>JBEKJA010000270.1:0-4614 GCA_050011475.1 Syntrophales bacterium | reverse complement strand
GCCGGGATTCTCCGGGCGATTTTACGTGACAACGGAATGCTTGAAGCGGCCATCCAGGTTATCCCTGTAACAGACCGGCAGGCCGTTTATGAAATGCTTCAGCTTGAAGAGTATATCGACCTGATTATTCCGAGGGGAGGAGAAGAACTGATACGTGCCGTGGTAAGTCAGTCCAAGATTCCTGTTATCAAGCATTACAAGGGAGTATGTCACATCTTTGTCGATGAGACGGCGGATTTTGATATGGCATTCAAGATTTGTATGAATGCGAAGGTCCAGCGTCCCAGCGTATGCAATGCCATGGAGACCCTCCTGGTTCATGAAGCCATAGCGGAACGGTTTCTGCCTGATATGGCGAGTCAATTTAGCAAGGCAGGAGTTGAGCTTCGCGGTTGCCGGAAAACGATCGAAATTCTGCCGGGCCTGAAGGAGGCGACCGAACAGGACTGGTACAAGGAATACCTGGATCTCATACTCTCTGTCCGTATAGTCGCGGATATGAATGAGGCCATGGCGCATATCGAAAAATATGGCTCACTTCATACGGAGTCCATTATTACGAAAGATTACGGAAATTCCCAGCGCTTTCTCAATGAGGTGAACTCTTCGACCGTTCTGGTTAACGCATCGACACGCTTCAGTGACGGTTTCGAACTGGGACTGGGAGCGGAAATAGGGATAAGCACAACGAAACTGCATGCTTTCGGTCCCATGGGACTGGAGGAGCTCACAACCACGAAATTCATTATATACGGAAATGGGCAGGTGAGAGTATGAAATGGGGTTTGTTTGGCGGAACATTCGATCCGATTCATATGGGACATCTCCGATGTGCCGAGGAGATCCGGGAACTTTTTGATCTGAATCGGATAATTTTTATTCCTGCATCGCGTCCTCCCCATAAATTGAACGCCGAAATCACTTTATTCAAGCATCGGGCAGAGATGATCAGCCTTGCCATTGGAGAAAATCCGAATTTTTCCTTTTCCGATGTGGAAGACGAGCGGGGCGGTCTGTCCTATTCAGTGGAGACGGTTGATTACATCCTGGGCAAATATGCCCTGGAAAACCTGGAGCTTTTCTTCATCGTTGGCCAGGATGCTTTTCATGCCATTCAGACATGGAAAGACTGGGAACGTTTTCTATTGCTCTGCAATTTTGTCGTAATGACCAGGCCCGGCTATGACAACAGGGGTCTTTCCGGTATTTTGCCCGATGATTTTGCAAGCCGCTTCACATTTGATCAGAACTGCTTGGGATTCGCCGGTCCGAGCGGCCATTTTATTTTTTTTCGGGAGGTGACTTTTCTTGATATTGCTTCCAGCCGTATCCGGCATTGGATTGCGGAAGGGAAATCGATACGATATCTCGTTCCAGACTCTGTCAGGCACTATATCTTGAAGAACGGCTTATATCTGAACCCGAAACCGGGGTCATTGCGAGGCGGTGTCTAAACCGCCGCCGCAATCTTTTTGATTGATCAATTCATATTTCACGGCTGGTATTATAACCGTTATGGATGGCATCAAATGCTTTGCCCACACCCTTGGCATCTCCAATTACGTGGTAAGGAATTCCCTTGTTTTTCATAACCCTTTCCAAGGGATTACACGGTTTTGAACCCAGCGCCAGAACAATTGTATCTGCAGGCAATTCGTGTATGCCCGTCCCGTTTTCAACGATTACACCGGAGGATGTGATTTCCCTGGCCCTGGTTGCAGACAGAATGTTTACATGATAACGGTCCAGATTCTGAAGCATCCCCCAGCGGGTGGATCTGCCGATATCCGGCCCGATACGATCCATCATTTCTATCAGTGTGACTTCTTTGGAGCCCCGCGTTGCCAGATTGTATAGATCTTCGAGCGGCTCAGCCCGATTGACCAGCAGAAATTTGACCATGTCACCGGAGAGGGTACCTTTTTCAGCCAGCAATAATGCCGTCTCCACGCCAACCGCTCCACCTCCGATAACAACCACATTGCGGCCGGTGGATACCCGGCCCATCAGCACATCCCATGCGCCGACAACAAGGGGCATGGCAGCGCCGGGAATAGCGGGCGTTATTTCCTCGGCCCCGGTGGCGAGAATCACAACATCCGGCTTTTCCATGTCGATGATGGATTCATCTACTGCAGTTCCCATTACCAGCCTGTCTATTCCACTGGGACAGAGCTGGGCTTCAAGATCACCGGCCAGCACAGCGAATTCTTCCCGTCCGGGGGGGATGCCCGCCAGCAGCAGCTGCCCGCCAAAATACGGTTCCTTCTCATAGAGAACAACTTTGTGCCCCAGTCTGGCTGCCGTAGCAGCCGCTGTCATGCCTGCCGGACCTCCTCCGGCAATGAGGATTTTTTTGGGAGATGACGTTTTTCTTTCTGTGCGATCAATTTCATGTCCTGCACGGGGATTGCACAGGCATTCCACAGGTTTCAGTGCGAAAAGGTGATCAAAGCAGCCCTGTGCACAGGCAATGCAATGTATAATCTCCTTCTCACGACCTTCAGCGATCTTCATGGGGAGTTCCGGGTCGGCGATCAGAGCGCGTCCCATTCCAACCATATCGCACATGTGATCCATGATCATCTCGCGGGCTGTTTCCACATCATTGATGCGGTGGCTGGCTATGACAGGAACATTTATGAGCTCTTTGATCCCATGCGATAAATACGCAAAAGCACCGCGCGGTACCTGGGTGACAATTTGCGGTACTCTTGCCTCATGCCAGCCGACATTGACGGAGATGGCGTCGGCACCATTCGCCACAAGTCGCACAGCATATTCCTCCATGCGTTTTCTGCCAATGCCTTGCGGCATGAAATCATTGCCGTTGATGCGCCAGATCATCGGATAATCGTCACCCAGCACCTTCCGAACAGCCTGCGCAATCTCAAGACCGAATCGCATGCGATTTTCCCATGAGCCGCCATACTCGTCGGTACGCTGATTTGTCAAATCCGAAAGGAACTGACTGATAAGGTAGCCGGTGCCGGAGAGAATTTCAACGAAATCGAACCCGGCCTCCCTGGCTCTGATTGCCGTGTCTGCAAAGTCCTGGATGGTCTGCTTGATCTCATCATACTCCAGGGCGCGAGGCTGTTCCTTCGTGAAGCTTGATGTGATGGCGGAAGGTGCGACCGATTGCCTGCCACCCAGCAGGATCGAGAAATTGTAGCGGCCCGAATGATTCAACTGCAGACCAGCACACCCTCCGCCAAGTTTCATAACATCGGCCAGCCGTTTCAAACCGGGAATAAACTCGTCCCGGTGGGCACCGATAATGATGTCACTGCCCGCGTATTCATTTACCATGCCGTAGCCCGCAACAAAGGCACCGGTACCACCCCTGGCGCGCTCAGCATAGAATGCCACAAGCTGATCCGTCACATGGGATTTTTCGACCATGGACAGGTGCATGGCAGGCATAAGTATGCGATTCGGAATAATCATTTTGTTGATTCTAATAGGTGATAAAAGAATATCCGCATTGCTGAATGATCTCGAGTGCAGCATATTTTCCTCCCGAAATATGATTTTTAAAGTATCAAGATTAAAGTCGTACTTTAATGTTATAGAATGACAGCGATTGAATTGTCAACATGAAATCTCAACTGCCAACAAAGCTGGCACTTTACCGCATGAACGCTCCAGGATCATCTTCACAACTATCTAAAATAACAATGAATAAATGAATGGCACTGGTATTGCTAATACTTGACAGAAGAGGGTTGAAAGGAATATTTCATGATTACCCGATTTGCCGTTCGTTGCCGTTCACTAATCTGGTTTCTCATGGTTGCATTTACCATTTGCTCGATTCCTCATTTCAACCTGGTCCAGGCAGAGCTGGCCGGTCTTTTGGGCAGCGAAGGATATGCCGCTCAGGTTTCGGATGTATCCTCTGGCAGTTGTCCGGTTCATGAATATGTTTACGACGTCCTTGGCCGTGCAGAGCCATCGGGATATCAAGGCAAACTGCTGCCCTTGGCTTAGGGTTGTGAACATTGGGATGCAATGACATCTGATAGAACAGTCAGGGTACAAAGCAACAAACCATATTTTTTAGTTGACTTCCAGGATAGATTATGTTTTTAAGAAATCAAAGAGGAAATTGTTATGTCAAACATAAACTTCAACAAGAGCTTCTGCGGGTGGTGTGGCTATTACTTTTATTATTTTAGCGCGCCGGTTCGCCCAGTGCTCAGGAGGACATAACCCCTCGTAAAAACTGAGAATGAGCCATGGGAGGATCGACGATGTCCCCCATGGCTTTTTTATTTTTGAAGGCCATGGTGGAAAAAACATCATGGCCTTTTTTATTTTGGCGACTTTGTAAAAAATTTTATGAGTGGAGGGAGGCATAATGATTATTGTGATGAAAAAAAGTGCCACGAACGAACAGATTGATAATATGATCGAGTGGATTGAATCCATTGGTTACTCAACCCATCCTTCTCGCGGTATAGAGAGAACGATCATCGGCGTTGTGGGGGATGATCGGGGGAAACAGCAATTGACGTCGGCGGAGCTTCTTCCAGGTGTAGAGAAGGTCATGAGGATCCTCAAGCCATACAAGCTTGCCAGCCGTGAAGCGCGGGAAGGCAGAACGGTGAT
>JBEKJA010000269.1:0-6741 GCA_050011475.1 Syntrophales bacterium | reverse complement strand
GGTAATTGTGATCAGCTCTTTCATGTCTTTTTCCGGAAAGGCGCACCGGAGGTTATGCAGCGCGATGAGGCGATGTTTGATAGTGGCATGGTAGAAGAGCATCAGGAGGGATTTGAAGAAGAGTTTACGGATAGATAATGGAACACACCGGAAGCAAAACAGGATGGTACTCGTCGTTCTCGTTTTCTCTATGGGCATAAAAAAACCTCGTGGTGCAACAATATATGAACCATATCTCCATGAGCTGCATTCCCACACAGAACCGAATGAGAAGATATAACAATTACTGGCTTATCGAGTATAGGAAAATGTCTTTTCTGTATCACTGCATACTGTTCCAAATCGTCCACCCCCTGTAGGGCGTTTGAAAGTGTGAATGTAATAGAAGACCCCTGATTAATGACTTCGAGAAGGAACAAGTATTTTATTGTAGATGAATTTTATCTGCAATGCCATCAACGTCCTGATTATGACGGGCCAGGGCCTCTCTAATCCGCTCCCTGAGTGCATCCGGCGAAAATTCCATCTGTTCACATACTGCATCAAAAAAGATATTATCGGGGTCTTCGATCCATCCCCGCGCCATTCCTTCATTGCCTAAGCCATCCCTCAGGGTAAAGAAAGCATCAATGGTAACGGCAAGCCATAACATATAGACACCCGATTGATTTGATGGCTTACTATCCAACATGAAATTGAAATCAGGTTCGATCATGATTATGCCTTCACGGTATCTCTTTTTTTGGGGAAAATATGTCACACTTATCACAGATTTTATTTATTTCTTCATCAGATGGAAGCGGGAATGTTATGGGTTTACCCCCATAGGTTTGTGGTTTATGTGTTTTATATTGTGTTGCCTTTCTCATTATTTCATCGCTTATATGAGGGCATTTTTGATAACTAAAATACTTACAATGATTGTGGTTTTTTATTGTGCCATATTGCCAGAATTGCCTTCCTTACCTTAGGTAGAATTAACGGAAATGAAGCCTTGGTAACAGCATTCTTTTCTTTAGACTTAGCTCTCAATGCTGCAATTATTCGAACATTCACCTTCACACTATCCTCCTTATCGAGTTTAAATGAGTTTATCCTTATCCTAATATTATCAATTTGAATTTTTTATGCACCTGTAACATTCCAACCGCGACCGCTTAAAATAATCCTTCTCTTTTTCTCACTTTTTCCAATTCAAGATTCTCTACTACTTTAACATCCACGCACCTATTTCTGTGATACCTCTGCCCTCTATTATTCCGGCACATTCTAACCTTTAACGAACAGCCTTTAACAACTCCACTTCCATCTTTCCAAGTTAACTCATCATGATTTAACCAATGATAATAACCATTTTTATGGTATTCTATACAACTAGAACATATTACTATCATCTTACAACCCCCTTCTCGTTTTCTAAACTTTAGACGCACCCCTAACTTATAAGCAACGAGAAGGGATAACGAAGAGTTGGGAACCTACCCCTCTCTCGTTACCCACAACTGAAGATATTACAGCTGAAGGTGTGGCAGCTGTAACCACCTCTCAAAATCATTTATCTATGCCCCTTCTTAATTATGCATAAACTATCATAAACATGTTATCCGAAACTAAATACCAAGAGCGATGGCGAAGCCTTTTGGTAAACGGTTTTTTTTCACAAGTACTAAAGCTTCCTTGAAACTTCCATGCCACTCACCTGGTCCACAATATTTTTCAGTCACTTTAAGTTCTTTCACCATTTGTATGATCTGCATCTTTAGCTCGCCCATACTATCAGGCATATGAGGCCATATCTCTTTTGTTTTAATATTAGAGGGAAGATTATTAATTAGGTTATTAATATCCGTAATCTTTTCCCACTTGATTGCTCCAATGGCTGATTGCTGTGGATGAATAATCTCTATATTAACTTTGGTGATTATCTCCTTGACAACATGATATTCGTGTAGTATCTTATGATCAAACAACGGAATAGGAGATAGATCATGGAAAAGCAACAATCCCTTTTTGACGTTATTGAAAAGTTCGGCACAGAGGAAAAATGTATTGCCCATTTTGAAAACATTCGATGGCCTAAGGGTCTTGAATGTATCCACTGTGGAAGCAATAACATTCTTAAATATAAGACTTTTGGTAAGACCGGAAAGGAAAGACATCTGTATTCCTGTAGGGATTGCCATTACCAATATTCCGTTACTACCGGGACGATCTTCCATGATTCTCATTTACCTTTAACTAAGTGGTTCCTTGCGATCTACCTTATATGTTCATCTAAAAAAGGTGTTTCTGCTAAACAGTTACAACGTCAACTTTCAACTTCCTATGAAACTGCTTGGTACATGGCCCAACGTATCCGCATCGCTATGAAAGAGGACGAAGATTTCTGCGAGAAGTTCTCCGGCGTCTGCGAAGTTGACGAGACTTATATCGGTGGCAAAGGTAAAGGTCCACGCGGGCGCGGAGCCGCCAATAAAGTTCCCGTAATTGCGATAAAAGAGCGTACATCAGGCCAGATCCGTATGAAAGCGGTTGATAACGTGAAAGCAAGCACCTTGAAATCGTTTATTCGTGCTAATGCTCTCCCTGGTTCTAATCTCAATACTGACGAGTTCAAATCTTATCTGTGGCTTGATAGTTCTGAGTTTATCCATAGCACCGTCAACCATTCTGAGGCTTACGTTAAAGATGGAGACATTCACACTAATGGTGTTGAAAATGTGTGGTCATTGTTCAAACGTGCCGTAACAGGAACCTTTCATAAAGTATCCGCAAAATATCTGCCCTTGTACCTCAATGAATTTGCCTATCGTTTCAATAACCGTGGGCTCGTCAACCTCATGGACAGGGTTTTGGAAACGAGTTGCTAAGACTCCGAAGCCTTCAACTCAGAACGAACCCTGATATGGGCACTTACCGATCTTTGCACCTTCGTTGTGAAACCTAAATATGCGGATTGAAAATCATAAAGTGCCCGTATAAAATTATCATCGAATTTATTTCTACATGCATGGCAATATTCGAACATTCGTGATTTATTGCTAGACAAATCAATTATTGTTTCTGCATGGCATTGCTCACATATCACACTGAGCTTTATATCTGCGAAATCAAACACATATTCTTTAAATGCTGCGACCATTTTATTGCCCCCTCTCCTTTTTTAAGGAATAAATCATAAATCTATTTCGCGCTGATGCGTTATCATCGAGTTTCATTTCATTAAGCCACTGCTCATATTCAGCTTCGGTGATTTTGGATTTCTTTATATAATCATCCATATTATCTATCCACCACTGGAAATATTTTCTTCCGAACCATTGAAAATAAAACCGATTTGTTTCAAGTAAGGCCAACATTGATTTACGTGGTGGTTTTGATCCCAATTCAACATTTAGAGCATGCTTCATCGCTTCCCTAGCTATTAAATCGGCGACCCGTAAACCAACATATTTACTGCGTTTGTCAAATCGCAAAGCATTTATGGAATCGCGCGTTTGTTTTTCTTCGGGAAGTTCAGACATATATGAATATAATAGTCCTGCAGCATAATCATTTTCAGTAGTCCTATCAAAAACAAATTCAATTTCTTGTTGAGATTCTCTTGAAATATCAAAGAAGTATTGCATTACATAGGAAAAGCAAAATTGATACTCCAAATTATCTACAACATCAGGAAAAAATTCTTTATATGTAGCCAAGTCCATAACAGCCGCCTGTCCCACTATATTTGAATTTACAACAAGATCAACCATATCTTTATAAAGTGCGAGATTTTCTTCATGAGAAGTAATGCTAAAATCTTCCTTATCCGCTTCACAATCGGACGAATGAAACAACCTCCCGTTCTCACGACTAAGCCAAATAGGTTCAAATGCTTTCCAATCTTCTTCCCATGTACCAACTCCCGCTACAGCGAATACTAGCTGTTTTTGTCCATCATGACTTTCATCACCAAAAACAGTTATCATTGAGACAACAAGCCTTTCCTTTTGCTTTATATATTTAGAAATAGAGGGACTTGTATGGCCTTTTGTGGTACATAATAATGGATTATTATTCATATTGTCAAGCCGATAATCACGTTAACTTTTTCAATCGGTTCATTAACTATGGTCTCTTGAGAGTCTTGCCATTTAAATTTTTTATCTCCCGCCTGACTGCGGTATATTATTTCTTTTCTTTGTTTTACCCGTTCCAATCTCTTCTTTCGACGTCTCTTTAATTCTTTCTTCCTCTCAATAATATGATGGTGCATCGCTATTACCTCTTTGTTGTCGCGTAGTTTTGTTGAATTTATAGTTGGGTTTTGCCACCTTTATTATGCCCCGTATTATCTTCTTAAATAAATTACCGATCCATTTTTGTTTAAAAAGGCTCTCCTGCATTTTGAGTATGATGCGGGAGGGCCTCTCTTTCTCAGTCTATCCTCTTACACAATCTTCACGTTTTTCGCTGCCGGGCCTTTCTTACCTTGCACACATGCTGCCCTTCATGTAACGTCCTGAATCCATCCGTTTTAATGGACTCGTAATGAACAAATAAATCACCATCCTCATCCGTTTCGATGAATCCATGGCCTTTGTGTTCATTAAACCACCTTCCCTACTATGTTGAGTAGGGAATTTTAGTTGTAACCCACTAAAATGATGCATTATATTGGCGCCATTTTTTCTATTTAGACGACAGAAACGACAAAATTCCCTGTAAATTCCCTGATAAGCAGGGAATTTAGTATGGAGACTGGTTCGCAGTAGACTGCCAGCACCACCAGTAAAATAAAGGGGTTAGCCAATATCAGGCTAATCCCTTTTTCCTTACCCAGTCATTTTATCCCCACTCTCTCCCCACTTTTTATTTTCTTACCCTCAATAATGTGCCCATTATTGTCACTGCATGATGCTGAAAAATTCTGTGTGGAAAGGACCAGGGGGAAAGAAGGGACCCCATCGTACGGGTATCCTTATTCTTATTATCACTAATAGCTCGCTGCACATGGCGGGAAGAAATTGGAAATACAAACCAGGTGTACTGCTATAAAGTGTCCTGATCAATATTAGATTTTACAAGCACTGTTAAATTAAGTTTCGTCTATTTAAACGACTTCTCCTACAAGTCCTCAGAACGGATGAGAAAAAAACATTGAATATTACGAGCTGAACTGTTGTCTCTAAATCGGTAGCTACTCACCATGGCGGGCGCCTTTCTTTTCGAGATGGTGCAATATTGCACAGCAATTAATCCGATGCGGGCCAATTGCAGGACAAATTCTCTGCTCCTGGTTCTCCGGTCTGTGGATCGTTGTTTTACCTCTAGGACGGATCCTTATGTCGTGTCGCCCCCACGCCGCGAATGATTGCTATGCCGATCAGACACAGAACGCCCACTCCAATCCACGTCGGAGGTACGTGCAGCAAGTAGGCGCCGATCGCAAGGCCAATAATCAATATAATATAGCCGACGATGAAAATCCCAAATGACATGGTTGGCACTCCTTAACTGTTTTTAGTAATGGTTGAGGAGACTCGGAATGGTTCAAATAATCCGTTATTACGGATCCTCCTTCGCCTATTTCACGATTAGATCATTCCTGACAGATTTGACTCCTTCGACGCTGCGTGCAATTTGGCCCGCCTTATCGACAGAATTTTGAGAATCAACGAAGCCGCTCAGCTGAACGATGCCTCTGCGGGATTCTACGCTGATCTGAAATGACTTGAGAAAATCATCATTTGCGAGCTGAGTTTTTATTTTGGCCGTGATGACGGAATCATCGATATATTCCCCCGTGCTTTCCTGTTTCGGTGTCGCTGCGCAGGCCACAATGGCGGAGACTATCGTGAGGATGACAAAAAAACTGATAACGCTATAGCTCTTTTTCATAATCTTTACCCTTTCTCTGAATAAAAGGTTAATTGAATAGTTGGTCGCGAGATCTTTTTTCCAAAGTTATTTTAATATTCATAAAAGTGCCATAGGGGAAAATTGATTTTTACCTTCAAAATACCTGATGTGATGTTCTCCTTTTAATCTACCTACCTGATTTTAAAATCTATATTTCATTTTTGAACATTCCAGCAGAGTGCCGTCTTCATAAAATGTGATTAAACTATTCCCCTTGCATTTATTTGAATTGATAATCGATGTTTTATATAAAATACAAGCCTGCAGATTACCGCTATTGTATAACTTTATCGTATTATTGGCTTTGCATTTTATATCATTTGCATCATAATTATCTTTAAGGACACAAGACCTTAAAGATCCGTCCCCATAATAATTCACCATTGATCCTTCTTTACAGACAGACTGATCGACAGCATAGACAGGCAATCCACCTAATAACAGGCAGAGACCGACAAAAAAACAAACATTTCTTATAGCCATACTGAATACCTCCTTTCATCATGTAACCTGCTTATTTGCAGATGCCCGGTTTTAATTTTAGCAAAATATCTTAATCGTTTCTTATTTTATCGATCACTTAATAAATGCTTCCATACAACACGAGACGAGAGGATATAATAGGAGTGATAAATAGCAGCCCAAAAACTTGATTGTATTTGATCTTTAAGTGTATTTTATTCAAGTCAGTTTAAAAGTCAATAAACATTATTGAGATTGTAAGAAGCACGTAAACTGTCCGGGTTTGTAGCACATAATCTGTCCGGTTTAGAATGGTCACCTGGGAGGTGGCCAATGAGACGGACAGAGTTGCTACAGGAGATCCGGAAGATGAGA
>JBEKJA010000268.1:0-4617 GCA_050011475.1 Syntrophales bacterium | reverse complement strand
ATGATCGAGAAGGATCCTGGCTTCGTCCGGATGATCGTTATCTGCGGCCACCATCAATGCCGATATTCCATCGCTTTTTTTCGCATTCACATCCGCTCCCTGGGCAATGAGCAGTTTCACAACATCATTTTGACCCCTCTGGGTAGCTACCATCAGAACCGTTTGTCCCATATTATCTTTCGCGTTTATATCCGCACCTTTATCCACGAGTATTTTCAAGACATCCTTATGGCCATTTAAAGAAGCTATGATCAAGGCTGTCTGCCCATCACTCCTTCTTGCATCAACCTTCACACCCTGGGCAAGCAGTTGCAGAGCCCTTGCGGCATCCCCTGCATACACCGCTGTAATAAATTGCTGATCCATATCAGGGTCCGCCTGTGAGGCGACTGGAATAAAGAATAATGCCATGGCTATAATTATCATCCAATAGGTTGAATATTTTGGCCTATATCCCCACTTTTGACAGCCAGGTACCCGATGTCTCATTGCTTTAAACCCCTATTTCAAATGACATACCGGTTTCTCATCTGTAGTTTCCGGATGGATACAAACTAATATTATATTCATTATCCTACTAAAACCTATTCCTCAAGTAATTTCCTATATCTTCCCTTTAAATACATCGTTTGCAGGATTGAAAATGTGAAATTTTAATATGCCATTGTTTTCGACATTAATTTATTGTACAAACCGCATCGAACTGAAACATATGAATCAATATTAAACAACAAGGAGGCTCGCTATTGAAACGACAGCAAGAACCTTCCATTCCCTTCTCTATGATAAAGACGCCGATACAGGGATAGTGACCGTTGCCATCAACAGGCCTGATATTAGAAATGCCCTGACATTGAGAGTTCTTTTGGAACTGCGCTGGGCGGTTGATGAAGTGGGGAAGGATGGTATGGCAAAAGCCATGATATTAACCGGCGCCAAACCGATAACGGGTGGCGATACCGCAAATGAAGCTTTTAGCAGCGGCGGATATTTCAGTCCGGCCGAGCTTGCATCCATGGATGAAGAGACAAAAAGTCAAATGGATTTAACCGATATCGCACAGAAGCAGCTTTGCCTGAAACTATGGTCGCTGTATAAACCGGTCATTGTCGCAATGAACGGACTTGCGATAGGCGGCGGCCTCACGATTCCCCTAGCGTGCGCTGATCTGATTTATGCCTCCGAATATGCCTGGGGCAGGCTTCCTCTTGTAAATTTGGGGATAACGCCGGAATTGGCTTCCAGCTATCTTCTGCCACGACTGCTTGGGTTGCAGAAGGCGAAAGAAATCATGTTCATGGGTGAAAAACTCTCTGCACAGTAAATGTTTGAACTGGGGATTGTGAACAAAGTACTTCCTCATGCGGACCTTCTCCCCTATGCCAGGGAAACCGCTCTAAAACTGGTGCCGCCAATGGGGGCATGGGCAGCCGTCCATATGACAAAGGAATTGCTGCACAAGCCGCTGATCGAGGCTGTGACACGCGCTCTTGATATGGAAAATGTCGCTTTGAATAAATTGTTCTCTTCCGGTGATTTCTTTGAAGCCCTATCGGCAAGAAGAGAAAAAAGAAATCCTCATTTCAAAGGAGAGTGATCACTTGAATTTCCAATCCACAGATATGTGGATAAATATGTGAACATATCTGTGAATGAATGATGTAACTTCTACAGGCATTACTTTTTCTGCGCATTGCACAATAAAGAGGCAATGGTTCACTCCGGCATAAAAGACCACTTTATGGATAACTTTACGTATTGTATATATATCATGTAGTTTAATATCAATATTCAGATTACCAAAGGAAAAAGAGAATTTATAGCACAATCATATAGAGGTATGGAAAGATGAATTCCATCAATTTTCATCAAATTCTAAAATGGGTCGCGATTGTATTGCTTGCTGGATTCATTGGGCAATTTGGTAAATACTTTGCCACGTATTTAATTGAGCGGGCCAGGAAAAAGAAAATGAAGAACGATTCCGGAACGGCTGCGGGCACCGTCGACGAGGCTCGCGATACAGTTTCACCAGTGAATATGTTTAAGGCAACCAGGTCAACTGCCAAGTCAGACAAAAAGGTAATGAAGGCTCTCATGAAAATGAAAAAAAAAGACAAATAAAAGATTTTACAGGTATCATCTTCATCAGAGTAACGATTGTTTAAATGAGTGGCCAATAGGAGAGACGCAGATTGACGGATCATGTTTCCATAGCCTTGCAGAGGCTGCTTAAAATCATCAGAAGATTAAGATCGCCGGACGGCTGTCCCTGGGATATCTCCAGATCCATAACAGACGCAGGAAAATATCTTATTGAAGAAGCCTATGAGGTGTTGGATGCCGTTGACGAAGCGTCTTTCCCGGCTCTGAAAGAAGAGCTCGGCGATCTTCTCTTCCAGATTCTGTTTCTTGCCCGCATGGCTGAGGAGGCAGGCGAATTTACTCTTGAAGAAGTCATCACGCTGATAACTGAAAAAATGATACGGCGTCATCCACATGTTTTTGGCAAAGAAAAGGTATCCACCGTGGAAGATGTTAAATGCATCTGGGATAAGATCAAGAGAACCGTTGAAAACAAGCAGCATGCTTCACGCCTAGGGAGATTGCCTCTTTCCCTCCCGGCGTTGACAAGAGCGCAAAAATTTACGGAGCGTGCCGCTTATGCCGGTTTTGACTGGCCCGATATGGAAGGTGTTCTGGATAAGATTGACGAAGAGATTTTGGAATTCAGGAATGCGGTAAAATCATGTCATGAGGAAAAAATCAGTGAGGAAATTGGCGACCTGCTCTTTTCGCTTGTGAATCTCAGCCGCTTTGCCGGGGTTGACGCGGAAGCGGCACTACGAAAAGCAACAGAAAAATTTTTCAGGCGTTTTTATAATATGGAACAAAAAATTGCCGAAAGTGGAAAATCCTCCCTGCCGTCGTCCCCTGAAGCGATGGACGCCATGTGGGAAGAAGTCAAGAGGGAGGAATAAAGAACCATGAAATTCTTTCTCTGTATTCTCGGCATGGTTTTTATCCTGGAAGGCATGCCCTACTTCGCTTTTCCTGCCAAATTTAAGGTCTACCTGGCAAAACTGATGGAAGTTCCAGACGATTCCCTTCGCATGACAGGATTGGCTGCAATCATTGTCGGATTAATCCTGGTCTACCTGGGCAGGTTCTGACAACATGAACCTGTCCGACTTCAACTACCATCTGCCGCTCGAATTAATTGCCCAGGAACCGTCCGAAAAACGCGATCGGTCCCGCATGATGATTCTTGACCGAAACATAGGCCGTATCACAGAGGATGTTTTTTTTAATCTGCCTGAATACTTTGAGCCGGGTGACGTGGTCGTTCTAAATGACTCAAAGGTCATCCCTGCACGACTAATCGGCAAGAAAGAGACGGGAGGATCGGTGGAGATACTCCTGTTGTTTGACAAATCCGGGGGAGAAAAACCTCTTTGGGAATCGCTCCTGAAACCCGGCAGATTAATGCATCCCGGCACCAGAATTCGTCTTGACGGCGGCGCTATTGCGAAGGTCATAACCGCACTATCGGAAAACAAATGGCTGGTCGAATTCGATCATGCGGATCCATTCGACGAATATATCGAGCGGTATGGCCATGCTCCCCTGCCCCCGTATATAAAGCGCCCCCGGAATATCACGCCTTCTCTCCATGACAAGGAGAGATACCAGACCATTTATGCACGTATTCCAGGATCCGTGGCCGCTCCGACGGCGGGGCTTCATTTCTCCAAAGAAGTCATTCATGCGCTTCAGGCAAAAGGGGTGGATATTGCCTCTGTCACCCTGCATGTAGGATATGGGACCTTCAAACCGATGATTGCATCGAATATCGAAGACCATCGGATGGAGGAAGAGTTCTACGAGATCACCCATGAGTCTATGGAGCATATCAATAGGGCACGAAGGGTTGTGGCCATTGGCACAACATCAACCAGGGTTCTCGAATCGGCAGCAGATTCTGCGGGGCGCATTCAAGCTGCGTCAGGCTGGACAAAACTTTTCATATATCCGGGCTATAGATTCAAACGTGTAAACATATTATTGACCAACTTCCATCTGCCCAAATCGACTCTTTTGTCACTCGTATGCGCTTTTGCAGGATATCACCCTGCCATGGAAGCATACCGGCATGCTGTTGAAAACCGTTTCCGTTTTTACAGTTATGGCGATTGTATGCTGATATTATAATGGAGAGTGAATGTACTCATTCGATCTGATTAAAAAGGATGCCGGATGTGATGCGCGGCTGGGGCTTATTCATACAACCCATGGAGAAGTGCATACCCCTGCATTCATGCCTGTGGGCACACAGGGTACTGTCAAAAGCCTGACACCGGAAGTCATTCATACCCAGAGAGTCGAAATGATCCTGGCCAATACCTATCATCTTTACTTGCGGCCGGGTCACGACCTGATAGCCCGGATGGGCGGATTGCACCGTTTCACGAACTGGTCCGGTCCCATTCTCACAGACAGCGGTGGCTTCCAGGTATATAGTCTCGCAACCTTGCGCAAGCTTTCTGACGACGGCGTAACTTTCCAATCACACATAGACGGATCAAGTCATTTCCTGACCCCTGAACTGGCCATCGC
>JBEKJA010000267.1:0-4621 GCA_050011475.1 Syntrophales bacterium | reverse complement strand
TCTACTTTTTTTACATTGTTGAAATGTATGTGTAATATTGTATATTATATTGTCATTAATGAACTTTTACTTTAATGGTATTAGCCTTGGGCTATAAAATTCAGTATGAGTGTCTGCTTTTTTTACAACAATACTTACCTTATTGATGCTTCAAATTTTTGAAGACTGAATATAATCGAACAGTTATTGACATTTATTTTACTATGTATTACAATAAATTTAATTGACATTTATTTTACTATGTATTACAATGTATTACAATAAATTTAATGGAAAATGGAGTTTATATTAGCCACCACAGGTCCCGATATACATCGTGAGCAGAGTCGGTGGCCTGGATGCGGCAAGTTCGAGAAGCCAATACCAAACCAAGATCCCTCACAAAGGGGAATGCAAGATGAAGATATCCCGGAATATGTCAAGCAGCAAAGGCGCGACGGCAGTCGAGTTTGCTCTGATATCGCCGATTCTTTTCTTGTTGCTCTTTGGGATCCTTGAGTTCGGACGGTACTTTTTCGTCCAGCTCACAATCCAGTATGCAACCAGGGAGGGAACCAGGCTCGCCTTAGTGGGCGGGCAGCTCCAAGATAAAAACGGCAATACCATGACCCGGGTAGCCTCGATCATCCAGACCATCCAAAATAACGCCGCCATCGCGGTCGATCCGAATAAGCTAATTATCAGTATCTACCCCGTGGATCCTAACTCTGGATATACGGACCCAAATAATTGGCAAGGGACGCAAAACTCCGGCCAGGGCGGCGACTACATGCGGGTGCGGACCCAGTACACATTCCACTTCCTTATCCCGCTTATCGAGGACTTCACAGGGGGTACGCAGATGATCCAGGCGGCAGCGCTATACAGAAACGAGCAGTTTTGAAGTAGGAAAGAAATATTGCGTTGCTCAGCTTACGCTGCCGACCGGAGGTGCGATATGAAAAACTCGAGACATATGATAGTGAAACTGTATAACCGTCGCGGATATCTTGGTGAATGCGGTGTGTCAGCCTTAGAGATGGCGCTTATCCTCCCCCTGATTCTCCTTATAGTCTTCGGGATCATTGATTTCGGGAGGCTCTATTCGGCGAGGGTCGTGCTCACTAACCTAGCCAGAGAAGGTGGGAGCCTGGCCTCCCGCGATATCCAATCCGCCACGAACCTCATCACCATGCTTCAGGATGGGGCAAGTCCGTTGAACCTTGCGACATCTGGTCAAATCTACATCACGAAAATCGACGCCGGCAACTCCTCACAGAACCCATACCCCACTATCGACTCGTCAAGCGCACACGGAGGGGCTCTCTCGGTCCAGAGCTCTATTGGGAGTAACTTGCAGTACCTTGGTTTGCCGTCCGATCTTTATCAACACCTAGTGTTCAACAATAGTAATAATACGGCCGACATTAGCGCGGTAACCGTGGTCGAGGTTTTCTACCAGTTTACTCCAATCAGCCCGCTATCGAATTTTATCCCCGGGCTGCTGACAATTAACGGGGGTGGCAAGATCATAAGTAGCAGGGCGGTGTTTTGATGGAAAGAAATTCCAGTCCAGAGAGGAGGGCCATCATGGGAATAACTCTTAGCAAACAAAGGGGAGTCGTATTGGTACTTTTTGCTCTTCTGTTGCCCGTGCTCCTCGGTTTCCTTGCAATGGCTATCGACGTGGGGGCCTGGTACCTGGTGCGGGCGGAACTCTCAAAGAGCGTCGACGCAGCCGCCCTCGCGGGTGCAAAAAACATAGTGAACCCCAATGTCGACCCCGCGCAGCTGGCGAAGGAGTTCGGGATAGCGAACTTCCCCGCGGGGTACTTAGGGACCCCCACGCAAGGCGCAGGGACCGTGACCTTCGCTGCTACCGTGAATTCGTTGAACCATAACGTGTCTATAAACGGTTCCGTGAATGCCCCCATTCTTATAGCCCAGCTCTTCGGGTTTAACAAGGTTACTGTGACAAACAGCGGGGTAGCCCAGAAGAATCCAGCGGAGATCATGCTGGTGCTCGACCGGTCGGGATCGATGGCTGGGAAACCCGAAAGCGACTTGAAGTCGGCTGCAACCGACTTCGTGAGCGACTTCTCAACGGCCCAGGACCAGGACCGAATGGGATCGATTAGCTTTGCCACGGGCGTAACGGTCGATTGTCCCCTAAGTTATAATTTCGTCACCCCCATGACAAGTGCGATAAAAAAGATGACCGCCGTCGGAGCCACCAACGCCGAGGATGCGATAGCGCAGGCCGGTGGTTCCCAGGGGCTCCCCGACCAGAGCGGGCTAACGGGGGATCAACGGGTCAAACAGTTCCTCATTTTCTTCACCGATGGACACCCCACGGCCTTCAGGGGAAAATTCAAAAACAATGGCAATGATAATATCGACGCTGTGGCATGCGGGACCGGCAATTTTTGTGACACGGTTTACCCCCTCTTGGGAACACCCAATTCCGAAAACTGGACCACCACCAACCCGCAATACACCGGTACCGGAAATACAACGGGAACGTGCTCTTCGGTGAGCGGCATTCACACCACCGCGTGGTATGTGTTTAGTCAGTACCCCGTGTCGGGCTCTACCGACCCCCAAAAGTGCAACATTTCGCAGGGCACCCTGTCCTCTTACATTTGCGCCACCGCAATTCAGATGGCACAAGACAATGCCCAGACGCTTAAGGACAGAGGTGTATACATTTACACCATCGGCCTCGGCACAAATGTAGACCAGACCTTTCTGCAAGAGGTGGCGAGCAATTCCTCATCTTATTACTATGCACCTACCTCTAGCGAATTGACATCTATTTTTAATGCGATCGCCAAGGACATACAGCTGCGCCTTACACAGTAATCAGGAGAAAAAACGGGGTCTTCACCACCAGTAAGTATCGACCTTTTTTTACATGGTTGTGATTTGTACCCAGTAAAGGCGATCATTGAGGAAATGGTTTCCGGAGAATTGATGCGCCAACTGCAGAAACATGTGTGATTTGTGAGACAAATCTGGCCTTAAAATTAATCAGGGTAGCGGATAGGGCGGCTTATGCGTTCTTCCTGAAAGCATTCAAGATAAGAATATCCATTTCATGGTAGCTTTCTAACGAAAATCATGATGAAATAATTCTAAGAAATGTAAATAACATAAAGTCCAACCCTTTAACCTATCAGTGGTGTTATGGACCGGTGACTGCGGCAGCGAAGTTGGTAGGGACCGGGATTTTCTTTATTTAGAGTGAGTTCAGAGGATAACGATAATGTCATTGTGTGTCAGATCGGTAATCGTGATATTGATATTATTGTTGCCTCTGGGGTGTACAGCCCGTAAACCTATATTGCATTACAAAACTGCACATCCTTGTAAAGAGGTCCAGATATCTGGAACCATGCAACTTTATATTGGCACGATAAAAATCGTAGCAAAAAATGGAGATTCTTATGAGGTAGAAGAGACTGAAAGCTGCCAATATGAATGTCCTAAACCTGAAAGGAATGTTCCTTATATTCGTCTTGGCAATGAACAAAACGCGGAAGCATATTGTCCTATCAGCAATAAGTACATTTACACCATCAAAGGTTGTGTAGATGAATCGAAGCATACCGAGAAAATATTGCATGCCACCTCTATATCGTATATAAAAAAATGAAGGTCTTGATTTAGAGAAGATTTCTGCTTATCCACTCGATCATTATACAGAGTTTCCAGAATATTTGATGAATTAAGGAAGGACATCATGCCAGAAGAAATTGAAGTTCCAATTGAAAAATTACATGAATCTATACAAGAGGAAGCAGAGAAGGCCCGGGAAAAGTGGGTGCTCTTCGTAGCGCTAAGTACTGCCATTCTCGCTGTACTTGCTGCATTGTCCTCACTTTTGGCAGGACATCATGTGAATGAAGCATTGATCGATCAAATTCAGGCTTCAGATCAGTGGGCTTATTATCAGGCGAAGGGAATCAAATCCGCAGTTCTCGAAAGCAAGATGGAGACACTTTGGTCCTTAAGAGGACAGACCTCGTCGAAAGACGAGGGAAGAGTCAATAAATACAAGAAAGAACAGAAGGAGATTGAAGAATTGGCGAAAGAGAAAGAAAAGTCTTCTTCTGTTCATCTGTGGATTCACAACATTCTGGCAAGAGCCGTCACAGTCTTTCAAATTGCGATCGCGGTAGCTGCAATTTCTGTTCTGACAAGGAGAAAATGGCTTTGGTACATTAGTGGCATCCTGGGGCTGATCGGTCTTGTGTTTTTAGTGCAGGGAATGTTTTGACTCGGTTTCAGTATATTTAGCACGGAATGAATTGAGATCAGAACATAACAGATTCGTATAACAGAAGGACCAGTTTCAGTTTTTTCTATTATCTTTTTTATTCAGGGACTTCTTCCTGTTATCCACAAATCGTCAACCTCTGTAAAAATGCTGGACTTCAATTCGAAATCATTGATGAGATTTCATCAATAATTATTTTATAAATAACAAGTTTATATACTGTACCATTTACAGCGATGGTTTTGGGCCAACGGATACATGGGTGAATAATCTGGCACCGCCACCGTGGCGATGCATAAGCGAAATATTCGATCCGTGATACACTTGAGGAGGGGGAAATGCAGAGACTTTGGAGCATCATAA
>JBEKJA010000266.1:0-4650 GCA_050011475.1 Syntrophales bacterium | reverse complement strand
AGGCTGTAAATTTTCAATCGAGCATGACCAAGATATATTGTTTTATGTGAACGAAAACATAGTACCCAAATGATCTCGTACACTATTTTTTTTAGTTGTCAGACAGTTGCTCAGGATGTTCGTGGAGATTGTTTAGAACGCTGTCCAGTGCACGCTATCTCAATGATCGAAGAGCCTGAAGTGAACAGAGACATTTGTCTTAGTTGCGGCTTATGTACCAGCACCTGCCCCACCAAATCAATTATTCTTCGATTGCGACCGGACAGGGAGGGACCCTTTTCCCGCGTTGTGGATATGGGTATGGCTATCTTGGACGGCAAAGCAAAACGAAACGGATGACATTCAATACTGCTATCATGAACTTGATTCGGGATCTATGTCGATTAATGTTTTTCTGGAACATTCAAAGTAGCATACAGATGACCCAAAAGAGCAGAAACCTGCGTATTTTAGAGAGCGGGTGAGGTCGCAGTGCATTTGGAGGGTAGCCGGTTGTTTTGCTGATCAGTGAATAATCAAATTCTTATTGTCAGTTCACTTAGAATCTTTGAAATAAGATTGTAAACTATTCATTATATTCAGGAATTATATGCCACCAATAAAGGTTTTTGGTAAATATAACAAGGAAATTTATTTCAATGATTTGTATGGGTTATTGGAGATTGCTTTCTTCCTGAAGTCGTGTTTTTCTAATTTATTGTATTCATACAAGATTTCAAGTGGTAATCCGTGATTTGCCGCTGGTAAAATCGGTTTTCACAAGGCATGAGTCAGAAATTTCTCTAAACATTAGAATCTGTACTCTCCCCTATCGATCTTCTTCTTCACATCCGGAGTCAATGGTACATATCCTGACTCATCGGGCAGCAGGACATAAACAGGATCGCTGATTTTTCCAGTATCGTAACCATCTATCTTCAGTTTATCCTTTTTGAATTTCATGGTTGGGGTCTGGTCCAGTTCTTTTTTGATCCTTAGGAACTTCGGAACAGCGAAATCCGGGAGCTGCCTTTTCAGATGTTTTGCCAAGGATAGGAAATCAAAATCATCAAGGCCGACATCTAGGGGCACGATGGCAGCCATGCCTGCACTTCCCTCTGTATCAGGTATTTTAACACCATATACGGAAGATATGTATATTTGCGGATATGTATCAAGCACCGCTTCCACTTCCATGGTCGATACATTTTCACCGTGCCATCGGAAGGTGTCACCCATCCGATCGACAAACTGCCGGTGTCCATATCCGATATTCCTCATCAGGTCGCCCGTATTGAACCAGGCATCGCCTTTCTTGAACACGTCGCGGAAGATCTTCTTCTCTGTATCCTCTTTCCTGGTATATCCCATCAATGGTTCCGATTCCGATATTTCAAACAGCACCAAGCCGATCTTGCCGAAATCCGCCTTCTCCATAAAACGATCCTTATTTCGGACCGGTTCGTTGTTCCGCATATCATACTTCACCACAGCATTGCTTTTTACGCTGCGGCCTATGGTGCAGTCGAAGTTGTATTGGTTCACAAAACCGCTCGGCAGCTCCGCAGCACCGTAGAATTCGTTGACTGCCGGTATATCAAAGCGCTTCTTGAACGCCTTCCATATTTCCGGGCGGAGACCGTTACCAAACATCCCTTCCACAGGGTTGACCGCATCATCAGGTCTTTCCGGCTGGTTCATTAGATAACGGCACAATTCTCCAACATAGCAGAATTTTGTAGCCCTGAACTTACGGGTATCGCTCCAGAAGTGAGTTGTGCTGAATTTCCTACGGATGGCGATGGCCCCGCCGCTCAGTGCTGCAGGGGGCCAGGCTGTAACGAGAAAGGTGTTATGAAAGAAAGGCAGGGGAACATAGACGGTATCGTTCTTTTGCATATCGAGGATCATCCGGAAGGCATTCGCATTTTCCACCATGGTCTTATGGGCCGTATATGCAGCCTTGGGCATACCGCCCGTTGTGCCCGAGGTAAATACGAGGTGGCAGGGATCATAGATACTGATCGAGTCCGTAGTGAGTGGATTCAACGTGGAACTGTCCTTTACTGCCTCCTTGAGGTCAATAAACCCTGCCGGCAGGGGGATACAGCCGGTATCTTTTAGATAATAGATCTTTTGCCTGTTCGACCTCTCCATCTCCGGGAGGGCCTCATTGAATAAATCGATGCACTCCTCGCCCACGATTATCGCCTTTCCGGGAATTAGGTTTAATGCATAGGCAAGGGTTCTTCCCCGCCATCCCGTATTCATCATCGATGATATTGCCCCGATTTTGGCCGCAGCGACATGCAGTTCCAGCAACTCTACCCTGTTGGCCAGCAAGATACAGATGATATCCCCTTTCCGGACTCCGTTTTCCAGAAAGTGGTTTGCATAGCAGTTTACCGCCTCATTGAATTCCTTGTATTTAATGTGGGGGACGACCATCTGCATGGAAATCATCGGCGAATCGGAATTGTCCCATTTGACTGCTATCCTGTTGGGATATTTCTTCGCAGCTCTCTCGTGCATGGTACCCCAGTTGAGCCCTCCTTCTTTCTTGGCCCTGTTTATTACTTCAAGAAATATTTTATAGAAAATATGCGGAGGATAAGGGTCCATGGTATTGACGTACTCCATCTGCCGCTTGAATTCATCCTCAGGAATGATATACCCCTTTCCCCGATTACTGTTTTCCGTCATTGCGCCCCCTTTAGGGATGAATGGATTTATCTATTCCTCCCCAATTTATCATGGCTTGAAATCCAGTCACTTGTGCCGTCTTTATTCACCCTCATGGCACTCATCAAGGAAAGCTCCCCTGCAAGGACGGTGGCGGCAACTATCTCGGCAAACTTCTGCACCTTTCCGGTTCCATAGCAACCCATCATCTCGAGGCATTCCCTCTGGGTTGCAAGCCCTGTTCCACCCCCATGGGTAGCGACGATCAATGCGGGGATCACCACCGAGAAGTAATAGTCACCCTCCTTTGTCCTCTCGCTGTAAGTTATTGCAGCCGACCCCTCCGCGACGTTTGCCACATCCTGCCCCGTTGCGATGAACATGGCGGTAATCCCGTTGGCAGAGTGGCTTCCGTTGTTTATGGCGCCGGACATATAGGACCCGAGCATCCCGATACCGTGGTAGAACTGCAGCCTTGTTGGTGACTGGTTCATCTGCTCCCTGACGATCTTCTCAGGAATCGTAATCTCGGCTGTGACCCGCTTGCCCCTGGTTTTCAGGAGATTGATGTTCGAATGCTTTTTGTCCGTGGAGAAATTTCCATCTATCATGTATCTCTTGACATGCGGGTGGGTTCTCCTGATCCACTCGCAAGCTGTGAAGGTGGCTTTCCCCGTCATGTTCTGGCCTGCGGCATCACCAGTGGTATAATCAAATCGGGTGTACACGAACCGGCCGGCATGATACTGCTCAATGGTGACAAGTTTTCCGGTTCTGGTTGTGCTTTCCGCCTGTTTCTTGATCTCTTCGAAATTTTCTTTCAGCCAGATCCCGAAATCACGGGCTTGGCGGGCATTTTCGAATATGAATACAGGACCGCGCTGCATCGATTCTTCCTGGATCGTCGTAGTTACGCCGCTACACAGTTTTATGATCTTCATTCCCCTGTTGTAGCTCGCGACAAGGGTCCCTTCACTCGTGGCAAGGGGGACATAGAATTCACCTTGGGCATATTCCCCGTTTACGAGCAAAGGTCCGGCGATTCCAATAGGCACCTGGGCTACCCCAATAAAATGCTCGATATTCCCCGGCAATGTGGCAGGGTCAAAGGAATGTTTATCCACATGTTTCAGTTCGATACCGGTCTTTTCCTTGATAAACTGTCGGCGTTCCTCAATGATATTCGTGGAATAGTCGTTTGTTTTTGATCTTGGTATTGTACTATCCATGTTTCCCTCCTGATAGAGTCCCTATGATCCTCATGATTCCTGGAGAACGACACAACAAGGATCGGCAAATATCACGCCGATCCCCGTGGACTGTGGATTATTTGTTCTTTCGATCCGATGTACAACTGCCCATGGCGCCGGCTCCGATGACTGCAATCTTTTTCACATCCATAATCTCCTCCCGTAGAATTGATTTATTCACCCTTGAATTCTGGCTTTCTCTTCTGCATGAAATATGAGAATCAGATCACCAACGATTCCTGCGCCATCTCGACCGGCGATTTGTCAGCAAACTTGATGCATTTGCACCTGCCCTCGATCATTGGAATAACATTGGATGCAAAATATTTCAATGAAGCGATTTTGCCTTGGTAGAATGCGACCTCGGCATTTTCTCTGGCTATTGCAGCAGCCTGGGAAGGATCCACACTTGCCTCTCTGTAAAGGACATCGAGCTTTCCCTGTGCGATGCCTGCAGCATCAAGCAGTTTCCACCCGATAACAAGATCGCCCATGATCATCAGGAAAGGTCTCGAATTCATTACGGGGAGAATGTAATCCGTGCTCTTGCCCCATTTTGCAAAGCTCATGGTCAGATCACCGACTGCTCCAAGAGCATTCTCCAGGTGCTCTGCATAAGATTTGAGGTCTTCCCGGTTTTTCATCTTCTCGATGGTGGCGGATATCTCTCCGAAGAGGCTGAAGAGGTTTCGGCCTTTATTCTGGCCCAGCTTCCTGCCCACGAGGTCGAGGGACTGGA
>JBEKJA010000265.1:0-9151 GCA_050011475.1 Syntrophales bacterium | reverse complement strand
CCGGTAGGGTTTCATCCATTTCATCAAGATGCTCCTGACAATGCTTCATCAATTCACGGTACTGTTTGCTGATATGAGCCTGATAAGCTGAATTCCTTGAACCACCCATATGGCCCCCTTTCATTGGTTTTTGAAGTTATGCGGAAAGATTGCACTTTTGGACGTATCCCTGGTGAAATTTTATTCAGCGGAGGCATATGTCATTGTTGGCTTATTGTCAATAGGAAAAGAGCGTTTTGCGGTTTTTTTATATGGTAACTGGGAATACTATAGAAGGTGACGATGCAAATGATCGAAAAGTTTGTTCAATGGCCGGGTGTTTATAATATGTTTTGGCTCGCACCAGCCGCGGCGTGCCGTACCGACCCCGAAACGCATAAGGGCAAGCTGATCGGCATGGTGCGCATCCGATCCGATCGCGAGAGGAACCCCGATCTCAATGGCACGGCGGATATGGACATCCCTTAAATCCAAACGGTTTGGCATTGCATTGATCTCAATGACTTTCCGGAATTTTTTTGCGGTCTTGAAGACAGCATCTAGGTCCACGGCAATAGGCTCCCTCTCCCCGATAAGACGACCGGTTGGATGCGAGAGTATATCAACGTATGGATTCTCCAGCGCTTTTATAATACGCTGGGTCATCTTTTCTTCGGCCTGATTCAGGGCCGAGTGAACGGATGCCAGGACGACATCAAGCTCGGCCAGGATCAAATCGGGAAGATCCAGGCGGCCGTCGGCGCGGATGTCCACTTCGGTGCCGGTCAATATTCGTATTCCCTTCAGTTTTCCGTTTAATTCTTGGATGGAGCGAATCTGAGCTCTCAATATTTCCTCTTTCAGTCCTCGTGCAATACCCAACCCTGCCGAATGGTCCGTGATGGCTAGGAAGCGGTAACCCAACGCCTGGGCGGCAAGAGCCATCTCTTCAATGGTATTATGACCGTCACTCCAATCCGAGTGAACGTGGAAATCGCCCTTGATGTCGGCCAGCTCTATAAGGTCCGGCAACTTGCCTTCTGCAGCCAGGTCGATCTCACCCTGGTCTTCACGTATTTCCGGTGGAATATAAGATAAATCAAGGCGGTGATAGAATGTCTTCTCGGTGGTAAATTTTTCCAGCTTTCCTGTGGCTTCGACGGTAATTCCATATTCGCTGAGGCTCAAGCCGTTCCTCTGCGCCCTGCTTCTTAACGCAATGTTATGTTCCCTGCTGCCCGTAAAATGCTGTAGAAGGCTTCCAAATGCGTTATGCTCCACCAATCGTAGATCGGCCTGGAGTCCTCCCGCCAGGATAACACTGGCTTTTGTCGGTCCATGGCCCAGAACTTCTTCCACCTGGGGCAGGTGAACAAAAGCTTCGATGACCAATTCCGGGTGGTCGGCGGTTCCCATGATATCGATGTCACCCACGGTTTCCTTGAAACGCCGGAGACTGCCTGCAGCGATCAGGTTTTGAACACCGGGGACCGGCTTCAGTGCATTTATGATTTCATCGACGGCCGGCAAAGCATCACCCAAAAGAATCCGGTTGTCTTTGCGGCGCAGTGACTGGATACTGTGCAGGATATTTTGTGCGGTTTTATCTCCCAGTCGGAACAGTTGGGATACCTTCCCTGCAAGGACGGCCTGCTCGAGTTCCTCCGGGGATTTGATCCCAAGATCCGTTGCCAGTTTATAAGCTGTTTTTGGTCCGATGCCCGGTATCTTCAGCAGGGTTATAATCCCTTCAGGGAGTTCTGCAGCCAGTTCTTCGAGTGCCGCCAATCTGCCCGTCTCAATCAATTCTGTGCTTTTCTTTGCAATAGCATCGCCTATACCGGGAATTTGCCGGAGATCCTCTCCCCGGGCGAGTAAGATTTTCAGCTCCTCGGGGTGGTGCTCGATGATCTGGGCCGCCCGTCTGTACGCCCTGATTTTGAAGGCATTCTCTCCCATCAGTTCGAGGAGATCGGCCATTTGCAAGAATACTTTGGCGATGGCGGCATTATTCATTTTACGATCTTGAATATTTCTTTCGCGTTCTTATCCGCGGCCGTATGGAGGAGTTCGAAAAGAATCATTTCCGCTGTCGTCAGAGCGGCCCCTTCCTTTTCCATTCTCATCAAAGCCAGGTCACGATTCCGCAGGGTGCGCGATGAGACGCAATCCGCCACAACCTGCACCTGGAAGCCTGCCTCCAAAAGATCCTCTAAAGTTTGATAGACACAGACATGGGTTTCGATGCCCGTCAGCAGAACTGTGGAGCGGCCGGTGGCGGCAAGCTCCTCCCGGAACAGGGGTGTCGCCATACAACTGAACGTTTCCTTCCAGATTGGTTGGATACCTTCCAGGAGAGGGACAAGTTCCGGTATCGTCGGCCCAAGTTTTTCAGGCGTCTGCTCTGTCACAAGAATGGGCAAGCCGAACACCCGGGCTCCCTGGATGATCTTCGCGGCATTGGAGAAAAGGGCCTCCCTTTCAACCATTAATTGGGAAAGTTTCCCCTGGATATCGACAACCACAAGAGTTGCCTGATCGGCTTTAACCATGCTTTTCGCTCCTTCGCCTGATTTTAAGAGAAATTAACACGATGTCATATGTTTTTCAATGACCATAGAGGGCCTTTTTTTATAAGTCACCAAAGAAGGGAAATGGCTTGAATGGTCATTCAGGTCATGTTATCGTAATGCCGTTTTTCAGTACCATACCACAATATAAAAGGAGTCGGCGCCGTGAAGGTTTTCAAAATCGCGACGTACAATGTCAATTCTTTGCGCTCCCGTCTTCACATTGTCCTTCCATGGCTGATGTCCAACAAACCCGATGTTCTGTGCATGCAGGAAACCAAAGTTGAGGATAGGGAATTTCCTGCCGCAGCTTTCAATGATGCCGGCTACCAGGTCATCTTCCGCGGAGAGAAGAAATACAACGGCGTTGCCATTGCCTCACTGGCATCGCCTGAAAAAATCTTCACTGGATTTCAGGATGGCGGGCCGCTTGACGAAGACCGCCTCATCGGGGGCATTTTCGGTGGAATGAACGTGGTGAACACCTATGTTCCGCAGGGGCGCGATCGGGAAAGTCAACACTTCATATACAAGCTTGAATGGTTTCGGAGGTTCCGCCGTTTTCTGGAAACTCGTTTCACACCGGGTGTACCGCTCGTCTGGTGCGGCGATCTCAATGTCGCCCCGGAGGCCATAGATGTTCATAACCCGAAGCGGCTCTTGGGGCACGTTTGCTTCAACCCCGATGTCTGGAAGGCTTTTGAGGAAGTGAAGCATTGGGGCCTGGTAGATGTCTTCAGAAAGCATCATCCCGGCAAGACGGATGAATACACATTCTTCGATTACCGGGTCCCCCGCTCCGTGGAGCGGCGACTCGGCTGGCGGGTAGATCATATACTTGCCACGAAGTCCCTGGCCAAACAATCAACCGGCTGCTCGATTGATATGGTTCCGAGGCTCGCAGATAAACCATCGGACCACACGATCGTAATCGCTGAATTTCATCTGAAATCCTTGAATGTAAAAAGGTAAACGGAATTATGGAAGATACCAAGGATATCCTGCTTATCAACGAAGAGATCGCCCGCAAGTTTGCCGATATTGCAGCTCGCTTCCCTTCCACTACCTCTGTACAGTCTTTGTTCGAAACACTTCTGAATGGCCTAGAAGAAGAATTCGGGATTCCCTATATGTGGATCACCGTTATCGATGATCCACCGGGCAATATTTTGTATCGGAAGCTTCTTGAATCAGAGTGTCTCGAGGGCCGTTTGCATGTTATTGAACGGCCGGCCTTCATGGAATTAACCGGAGAAAGCCATATCCCAATTCTCATCAATCATGATCTCAAACCATATTTTCGTCTCATGCCGGTAGCGCGGAAGTACCTTCTCCGATCACTTGCGGTTGCACCCATCGTAATCGAAGATAAGGTCATAGGGAGCATGAACTATGGAGATGTTTCCGAAACCCGTTACCACGAAGAGTTGGGCGTAACGCTTCTTGGAACCATGATGGACAGCGCCTCGATTCACCTGGCCAGACTTCTCAGAGAGCAAGAAAGAGAATAAATTTTTTCTTGACTTCACTCAATGCTATTACTATGGATATATCCATCAAATGATGGAATCAAAACATGGAATCAGCCGATGTCCATTGTTTCTTCTTTGTTCGAGGGATAAAAACAATATCAAGGAGGGAGTATGTCGGGTAACTTACGGTATAAAGATGTATTTGATGCTTCCATCAATCAGCCTGATTCTTTCTGGGGGGAAGCTGCCGAGGCGGTAAAATGGGTGAAGAAATGGGACAAGGTCCTAGACAGCTCAAAAAAACCTTTTTATCGATGGTTCGTCGGCGGCGAGCTGAACACCTGCTATAATGCCATTGATTATCATGTGGAGAGCGGCCGCGGCGAACAGACGGCGATTATCTATGACTCGCCCGTTACCGACACCATCCGAAAGATCACATACCGCGAACTCCTGAAGGATGTGGAACGCTTCGCCAAAGAAGGTCATTCCATACAAGCCCCTGCTCGATGAAGCGATTCGTCTTGCCGAACATAAACCGGAGAAATGCATTATTTACCAGAGACCGCAGGCAGCGGCGGATCTTGTTGTGGGAAGAGACTTCGACTGGAGCGACATCACTGCAAAAGCGACACCCGTCGCCTGGGTGCCTGTTGCCGCCACAGACCCTCTTTACATCCTCTATACTTCCGGAACTACCGGACGTCCCAAAGGCGTCATGCGGGATAACGGTGGGCATGCAGTCGCCTTGAAGTGGTCGATGAAGTATATTTATAACATCCAACCCGGTGAAGTGTATTGGGCGGCGTCCGATATCGGCTGGGTCGTCGGCCACTCCTATATCGTATATGCACCTCTGCTGTATGGCTGCACAACGGTCCTGTATGAAGGTAAGCCCGTAGGCACACCGGATCCGGGAGCATTCTGGCGGGTGGTATCTCAGCATAGCGTATCCGTGCTCTTCACTGCCCCGACGGCATTCAGGGCAATCAAGAAGGAAGACCCCACGGGATCCTACCTGAAAAAGTATGACATCAAATCTTTGAGATATCTATTCCTCGCCGGTGAACGCCTTGATCCGGATACGTATTACTGGGCGAATGAACTGCTGGGTATTCCCGTCGTTGACCACTGGTGGCAGACGGAGACCGGCTGGCCCATTGCGGCAAATTGCATGGGAGTCGAACCATTCCCGATCAAGGCAGGATCCCCGACCAAGCCGGTTCCCGGCTACAATGTGCAGATCACCGATGACCAGGGCAACCTCCTGCCCAATGGGAAAGAGGGTGTTGTCGTTATCAGGCTGCCATTGCCTCCGGGCTGTTTACCGACACTCTGGCAGGACGACGATCGCTATCTTGAATATGTTAATGTGATCCCGGACTGCTATGTAACGGGTGACGGGGGCTTCATTGATGAAGATGACTATGTATTCATCATGGGGCGGATTGATGATGTGATCAATGTGGCCGGCCATCGCCTTTCAACCGGATCCATGGAGGAGATTATTTCGAAGCACAAAGATGTAGCCGAGTGTGCCGTCCTTGGAGTGAATGACCAGTTGAAAGGACAGATTCCGATGGGTTTTGTCGTATTAAAGGCCGGTGTCAATCGGAATCATGATGAGATCATCGAAGAGCTTGTTGCGATGGTGCGCAATGAAATCGGAGCCGTGGCCAGCTTCCGCCAATGCGTCATCGTCAGGGCCCTTCCGAAAACACGATCCGGTAAAACGCTCCGTGGTACGATACGCAAGATCGCAGACGGTGAGTCCTTTGTCATTCCTTCAACCATCGAAGATGCAACGGTTCTGGATGTCATTGCCGAATCAGTCAAGAAAATCGGTTATGGGAAGCAATAAGGATCTTATTTTCATACAGCCATCCTGAATTTGATTCAGGAGGACGTAATAAAAACATGGTCATTGCGAGGCGGCGCATAAGCTGCCGTGGCAATCTTATAAATACTTTCAGTTGGTAAGATTGTTTCGTCACTTCGTTCCTCCTAAGAAACTTCACATAACCTTTGTCACCCTGAACTTGATTCAGGGTCTATAGCGTGACATGTAACCCCGCTAGAATAGATCCTGAAATGAATTCAGGATAACTAATTATATGTAATAATTATGTTTCTTTCATGAATAACCCCGTTGGGCATCACTGGGGTCAGGTGCTCGCAATAACAACACGCGTAAACATTTGTCATCCTGAACTTGATTCAGGATCTATTTGCTGATCCGGTATTCTACCCACCGCCAACCAAACTGCCAACAAAATTGGCACCTTGTGGATATGGAGTATGACACTCGGGGAATTCGGGCGGTAAAGCGAATACGAGGGGCATAGAGACGCTGTATGCCTTTGCACACTATGAGGGAAAGGGCGGCGTTGCGACGAAGTACGTTTTTGCCGGGAGTACCCGGATTGCGAAGGTGGAGTCGGAGAAGGTGAGGTATCTGCATCCGGACCACCCGGGGAGCACGTCCCTGGTGACGGACGAGGCAGGTATAAAGATTGCCTGACAGGAGTACATGCCCTTTGGTATGGTTCGTGGAACAACAAGCATTACATTGGAAACGGTGTACCAGTAAACCGGCCAGGAGTGCAACACGGAGACGGGATTGTACTGGTATGGTTCACGGTATTACGATCCGTGCGCCGAGCATCCGAATCGCGCAATAAGCACCAAGTAAATTCAAATGGTTAGACGATATCAGGCTAACTCCATTTTCTTTATCCGGTCATATTTTACCGCTATTTTACCGCTTTTGGATTTTATTCGGGTCATCTGCCCCGGCGGGTGATCCTGATAGCTTTCCCCGGACAGAGTGTCGCTGCCATCGATATTCTGCCCATGAGCCTTGCTGTATGCCTTCAGAATCAATGATCTACCTGTACCCTTACTTCTGTCCTGATGAGATCGTTGATTTTTGCCCTTTACGATCTTTCATTGATTTCTGCTACTGCTCATAGCCTGATAGTATCCCCAAAGAAGAATGCTTATCCTTGACCCCCCATACACCCCCGAAATGTAAAACAGGGGACGGCATGGATCCCTTTCTCCATGCCGTATGTACAAATCAAGGGTTTGGTCTTTTTTGTGGTAGATTTCTTATGAAAATCAAGATAGTAATAGACACTCTGTAAATGGCTCCATAAAGAACTATATAATCCCACAACCATTGTAAGGGTTGCTATGAACCGATTACTGAAACTCCGTTACTCGGATTGAGGGTGGGGTTTTCTATTAAGGTTGCATTCATGAACCATCGGCCAGAGTAGAAAATCGGGAGAAATAATGAATATTTAAGCACATGGGTGCATAAATTCACTTCCAACTGTAATGGCAATGGCCGCCCATCCAGACATTTTCTTTAAAACCACTGATTGCACTGTCTCTTGATCCATTTTGCAATGGATTTTCGGATACAGCCGTTCTTTTTTTCAAAAATGCTTGCAACATTGCAGTCCTTTGTTTTTTTAAGACGTTGACGTATCTGAAGTACAAAGAGTTTCCCGGGTATCCTGATGGGTTTTATCACGGATGAAAAAGAAGTTCAGAACCATCGATATTCATCAGATACGACGTTTTAGATCGGGAGTGTTATGATGTGGTATGGACGTTATCGTTTTTCTACGATCCTCGAGGATGATGCCCTCCTGCCCGAATATAAGGGGTCAACCTTCCGCGGCCTTTTTGGTCACGCCCTTAAAAAAGTCGTCTGTGCTCTGAAGAGAGAAGATTGCCAGGACTGCTTGTTGAGGCAACAGTGTCTCTATGTTTACGTCTTCGAAACTTCCCCTGAAAAAGGTGAGAGCGCTGGGAAAAAACGCATCGCTGCGCCTCCCCACCCGTATGTTATCGAGCCTCCCGAAACCACACAAACCCAGTACCAAAAAGGTGAAGCCTTCCAGTTTAATCTCCTTCTTTTCGGCCGGGTGAACGAACAACTCCCCTATTTCATTTATGCCATCGATCAGATGGGAACTATAGGCATTGGAAGGCGAATTAACGGTAACCGCGCATCCTTCCTGTTGACGGACGTTACCGTTGACAACATCGTAATTTACAAAAAAGAGGATGGCAAGCTCAGAAAAGGCACCTTTCCCGTAGATTTGAATTTATCGGTGGAAGTACCAGCCAAAGGGCGAGCGGTCGATATAATCGAAGTCACCCTTCTCACCCCGCTCCGACTGAAATATGAAAATCACCTGGAAGCGACTTTACCATTTCATATATTGATTCGGGCAATGCTCAGGCGGATTTCCACCCTGTGTGACTATCACGGTAACGGGGAACCACTCCTGGATTATCGGGGTCTTGTTGCGAAGGCAAAAGATGTGGATATCGTCACTTCCTCTCTACGCTGGGTGGACTGGAAACGCTATTCTAACCGTCAAGAACAAGCAATGTTAATGGGAGGCATGATCGGGAGTGTCACCTATCGGGGAAAATTGGATGAATTCATGCCGCTCCTCAGGTTCTGTGAAAAGGTTCATATTGGAAAGCAGACCTCCTTTGGTTTAGGCAAATTCAACATAGCAGAAATGAACCAATGAAAAACATCCTGCTGGCCGTTGTCGGCCTCACTCCGCAAGTAATTACGGAGACCCTCTTCGCCCTCCACCAAGAGGACCGCAGAGTGGACGCTATCCATGTGATCACAACACGGGAGGGCAAGGAAGGGATCAACGCCCGCCTGCTTTCACCCGGGGATGGCCATTATTATCGCTACCTCAAGGAATACGGAATCGATCCCGATACCATTGCTTTCGGACCAGACCACGTCCATACAGTTACGGATGATAACAGTATCGAGTTGGACGATATCGTTGGAGAAGAAGAAAATGAATGGTTACTGAAGAAATGTCTGGAGCTGGCCTTCCGTTTTACAAAGGATCCCGATGTGGCGGTCTTCTTTTCCATTGCCGGCGGGCGAAAAACAATGAGTGCCTGTCTCATGATCGCGGCGCAGTTTTACGGACGGCCCCAGGACCGGGTTTATCATTGCCTTATTTCTCCCGAATTCGAGAGCAATCGGGATTTCTATTATCCTCCCCGTGATTCAGTGACCATCGAACTCCACGACAAGGAAAGGCACCCCTATTTCAAGGAAACAAAATATGCGAA
>JBEKJA010000264.1:0-4669 GCA_050011475.1 Syntrophales bacterium | reverse complement strand
TTTTTGACAGCTTGTTCTTGAGGATTTTGAGTGCCTTCTCGACATCATTATCAATAACCTTTACTTCCAAAATGCTCCTTCCTTTCTCGTTGAATGTCTTAATGATTTATTGGGTATCCGTTTGACACAAAAAAAGGGCAGTACGGCCGATGCTGTTTTACCAGTGCCGTTAACCACCCTTTTCGTTACAGTATGTAAACCACGCTCCTCACATTTTAGCGATCATGCTCTGAATGGTATTGATAAACTCTTTGTTTTCCTTCTGAGTACCAACTGTAACCCTCAGGCAATTCTCCATCATTCCGGGGCCGTTGAAATCCTTCATTAGGATACCATTTTGTATACAATAATTATATACGTGATCCGACTCGAAATCGCAACTAAAAAAAATAAAATTTGCATGACTCGGCCAGGGATGGATTCCTTTGAGATTCCTGAGCGCTTCTATGAGCTTCTCACGTTCCTGAATAATATCATTAATTTGACCTGAAAATACCGTCTCATGATCCAGATAGAAAACTGCCGCCGCCTGGGAAAATGTATTGAGATTATAAGGCAGCCGAACCTTATGGAATTCCTCGGCCAGAGACAGTGGAGCGATCAGAAAGCCGATTCTCATAGCTGCCATACCAACTTTCGAGAGGGTACGAAGTATAACAAGGTTTCCGTATTCCCTCATCAGGGGAAGAAGGCTCCTGCCGGAAAAAGCTCCATAAGCTTCATCCACCACTACAATCCCCGGTGCTGCGGCAATGACCTTTTCGATTTTGTCAGAGCTGAAACAATTGCCGGTCGGGTTGTTCGGACTGCTGAGAAAAATCAAGCTCGGGCTGTTGAGGGCAATTGCTTCAAGCGTCGCTGCCTGATCGAGGTCAAAGTGCTCATCAAGCGGCACTTCAATGACGCGCCAGCCCAGGTTGCGCCCCGTAATCCGGTACATCACAAAGGTTGGAGTGGGAACAACCATGCAGGCCCCGGGCTTCCCGAGAGCCATGCAAATCATTTGAATGATCTCGTCCGATCCATTCCCAACCAGTACCGACCGCTGATCCACCCCAAGATAGGTTGCAAGTCTTGAAACCAGGTACCGCGATCCCGGCTCCGGATATCGATTCAATGCGATCCCCGCAATTTTACCCAGAAATAGGCTTCTTAGCTCATCCGAAAGGCCGTAAGGATTTTCATTCGCATCGAGTTTGATTCTGCAATCAACCAGTTCGATGGAATAGGCCTTCTGAGCCAGTACCTCTTCCCTGACCAGTTTTTTATAATCCATGTCCGTTTAACCTGCCTTCCATATTCCAACGGTCCGTTCGATACTTGTCCACCAACAGCCGATCTCTTTGAGCTTCCTCACTTAATGTGAGGTTTCCTTCAACAAATTCAATGCCCAGAACATCCCGAAAACCATGAATAATAGCTTCAAGGAGATCAACGCGGCCAAGCGCGCTGCCCATGATGTCTCTGACAGATGTCACGGAATTTCGGAGTCCTGCAATCTGCCCTTTACGGTCAAGATGGGGAAGAAGCAAATCCAGGGTTTTAAATGGATTGAATGCCAACAGCAAAGAGCCATGCTGGAGAAAACCGCCTCGTGATCTCATTTGAGCGGAGCCGCAGATTTTTTTTCCGTCCGCAAGAAGCTCATACCGCGATGGCTCGGAAAAACAATACGCTGACAGAACACCGGTTCCCCTCACCGGCTCCGCCTCAGCCAAGTCTGTTTTCAGGCCGACTGATGCTAAACCCCTGGCGATACATGTTGTGATAGCCCGATATGTACCGATAACACTGGGTGCAAAACAGGGAGGTGCCGATCCTGAAACGACAGAATATGTCAACTCCTCATCATGATAGACGGCCCGGCCTCCCGTGGGACGCCGAACAACAGCTACCTTATGGCGCATGCAGGCATCAAGATCAATCTCTGATGCTGCTTTCTGAAAATAACCGAGGGACACGGTGGGGTAACTCCACCCGTAAAATCGAAGTGTAGGCGAGGTTTCCGAATGCAGACTTTCCCGGAATATGGCCTCATCTGTGGCCATGTTGATAAAGGGATCCTCTTCACAAAATGAAAGCAGCCTCCAAACTTTCACAAAGACTCATTATACCTCCGCTTCCGCCTCCTGGAGAATGAAATCGTGATAACCTCTGGCATCCAACATATCATTCAGTTCATCCCCATCTGACATGCTCAGTACGATCAGCCAACCGGTATCGTGGGGGTCGCTGTTGATGATTCCAATGTCATCATTGATATCTTCATTGACACTGAGTACCTGGCCACTGACCGGTGCAATGAGCTCCACGATTCCTTTCGCCGCTTCAAGGGTTCCGAAAGGTTCATCCCGTTCCAATTCATCATCCACCTCGGGAAGCTCTACCGCATGGACCTCACCCAGCTTTTCCTGGGCGTAATCGGTTATCCCGATGGTGGCAACATCACCGTCAATCCTCACCCAGATATGTTCCCGGCTATAGAGAAGATCTTCTGGAAAAACCTTCATTGGATATACCCCCGCCATTCATTCTTATAATATTTGCATGGTTTTAGGAATCATCGTCAACACCTCTGGCTTATAGTCTGTCACCAGAACCATGTCTTCAATTCGAACTCCACCCACACCAGGCAAGTAGATACCAGGTTCAACCGTTACCACCATTCCAGCAGACAGAATGTCATCAGAGCGTTGAGAAAGGCGAGGCGGTTCATGAACATCCAACCCGACCCCATGACCGGTCCCATGGGAAAAATAGAGCCCCATGCCGCCTTCCTCGATACAACGACGCGCGGCCTGATCGACCTCCCTGCAGGAAATGCCGTTTTGAGCGGTCTCCAAAGCCCGATCATGAGCTTCTTTCACAAGGGTGTACATTTTCTCTATTGCTTCCGATGCCTGTCCGACAACAAAAGTGCAGGTTTCATCGGCATGATATCCTTCATGAACGGCCCCATAATCCACAATGACAAGATCGCCATCCTGAATAACCCTTGATCCCGGTGCGGCATGAGGCAGTGCTGAACGAGGACCGGAGGCGACAATGATCGGGAAGGAAATATCCTGTGCACCCTGTTTCCTTAAAACATACTCGAGCTCATCGGCAATGTCTTTTTCCACTGCGCCCGGACGTATTTCACCGGTCACGAGCCGGAGAGCATCGGCCGAAATCTGCGCCGCTTTCCGGAGATGCTCTATTTCTTCCTGATCTTTTACAGCCCTGATGTCAAGAGCGCCTTCAGGCAAGGGACGAAAAATCCGGTTCCCTGATTTTTCCTGGAGCCTTAAAAATGTTTTCACATCCATGAAGGCAGGATCAAACCCAACCGTTGCCGCTGCACTTCCCGACAGTGCCTTGGCCAATTCCTCAACCTTATCCTGATACTCGACAACCAGGGCAGCCGGAGCCTCCTGCCGGGCCTGGGTGGTATAGCGGCCGTCCACAAAAAGCCTGATATCCTCTGTGCCAACAAGCAAGGCGCCTTCACTGCCGGAAAAACCGCAAAGGTAACGGATATTGAAGCGATCCAAAAACAGGAACGTAGAACACCCGTGCTGTTCCAGACGAACCCGGACACGGCCCAGTCGTACCCGTATTGCGGCGGTCATATTAGGACTCATCGATTACAAGCTTCTGGACGTTTGTCAACCAGCCGTTAAGTTCCCCGATCAGTTCGTCCCGCTGCTTTTTCTCACGATTCTTCCTAAGCAGCTCCTCCACTTCCCGGAGCTTGAATAAAGCCGTTTCATGGACCGGATTTTCCCTGAGAATTGTTTCAAGAACGTTTTGGGCACTATCAAGATGGCCCTGGCGGATATAAAGCTCGGCAAGGGTCACCGTACAAAACTCTGATGAAATGGATACAGATGTCTGAGGCTCCTCCGCCAGTTTTTCAGAGGTCTCGATCTCATGTATCCTTCTGGATAAAGCGCCAGCCTCGGATGAAAGCCGGAGGATCGCCTCTTCGATGTACTTTAAGACTTCCCCGGCCTCTTTAATATGATTTAACCCTGCCAGTGCGTGGGCGCGAATGATTTGCGCATCCAGGTTACCAGGCATTCGTGCAACGCGCTGATCTGCCAAATCAAGGACCTCTGTGAAGAGGCCCTTATCAAGAAGGGATTGTGCTTTTTTAATAAATACCTGCTGATCCCCGCAAAAATCATCCATTGTAAGGTGTTGATCTTTCGAGGATTTATTGGAGTTCTCCCATTCCTGTTCCGGCATAGGCGGGACGCTAACATAGGCCCCAGGGTGTGTCAAGAAAGAATTCCCTCTGCATAAAGCCAGGAATAAATTTTGTTTGACAAATATGCTAAACTCAGAGATAATAACGTTGAATTAATCCCGATAAAGGCAAACCACCTGAAAAGGTGGGGCGCAAAACCACTGGCCTAAGTCTAAGGAGGACTGGGACATGGCAGCAGGGTTGCCGGGTAAGGCATTCCATTTCAAGAGTCATCATGACTCTTCTTTCCTACCCTTGCTTTCCAAAGCCGTTTATGCAAGAATTATCGATGCGATCCCATTCAATGTTCATCGAAAGGAACAAAGGATGCCGGCAAATGACCTGAATTTCCGCAGCTCCCGGAAAGATGAAAAATCGTCATTCCGGAGTGCCCGCGGTTTCAGCATGGTAGAGATTTTGATTGTAATGTTCGTCCTC
>JBEKJA010000263.1:0-4669 GCA_050011475.1 Syntrophales bacterium | reverse complement strand
CAGCCCGAAGGTGGGGGAGTCCTTTCCTCCGTCAAAAGCCGCGCCGATATCGATACGCGCATAGGAGCAAAGCTCCATGGAGTAGCACATCACCTCCGCCTTCTGGCATTGGAGTGGACCGACGCCTTTCCCCGCGCACATGGCGGCATGACTCTCAGGCACTCCATAAACCACATTTTCAAAACCGCTGAAAAGCTCGGCGGGAACGACAATCGCAATCCAGACCACAAAGGCGCCTTCAGAGGCTTTCTGATGAAGGCGCATATAATCATTGATCATGATCCTACTCAGGCGCCTGCCGGATTCGCTCTTCTGACGCTTCGGGATTTCAGACATGGTAACCTTCGGACGCTATCCATGGATTATTTCGGAAAACGCCTCAATCCTGGTAATAAGAGCCGCAGAATCCTCATCTTCAATGGCAACATCAAGAAACAAAGTCGGCACACCCATCTCCCTCAGGACTTTTTCCAAATATGGAATCTCAAAATATTCATATTCACAAAACTTTTCACCCACAAAAATCAATCCCCCGGCCTGCGTATTCCTGATTAAATCCTTCAATGTACCCACACGCCTGTCGGCGGAATACAGCAATGTCGTACATGGGAAGTGGTACTGATAGAAATCGGTGTAATAGTCAGCCGGATTATTGGCAACGGCAGGTGTGTAAAAGTATGAGCGGCGCTGCGATGCGATATCATTCCCAACCACGGTAAGCCTATTGCGTTCGATCGTTTCAATCAGTGCAGCCGACGGAGGGAGGATTCCGCTCACAATCACCCGGCTATTCGGGTTGATCCCGGTGAGCGATTCACTCTCACCCAGAAGCGTTTGAAGCATCTGGATTTGATCTTCCACCGGTGCAAAATAGTTTTCCATGATAACGCGTGAAAAATTCCCATAACCGATCATGCCTTGCGCCACCCTTGCCTCCAGCGCCTTGCATAAGTCCCGCATGTCTCTATACCGTGCGGCGCTCTCTTGAAATTTCTCCAATGAAAAAGTGACGCCAAAGGTATGTTCGAGATCATAAATCAGATCATGAATCCTCCGGGAGATGTAGCCCGGGCTTGCCGATTGTGCGTGAGGCACCATCGGAATGTGCATTTTGAAAATGGGGAGTGACTGACCGGATTCATTGAATCCGCATTGGATGATCTCGGGAAGATTGCGAAGCGTATCGCAGGCGTTGTACATGAACAATCCATTCAACGCCGAACCGCTTTGAGAGAGGACGAATTCCACCAGGTGCCGTGCAACGGAACAGGCATATGTCTGAAGATGCCGATCGCTATTTTCAACCCTATTAAAGGCATTTTTCAACTCCCATAATGTTATGGGTACAAGTCCCATGGAATGGAACAACTCGAGCGGCGGATAAAGCGGGAAGCAGCCAACGATCTTTTTACCATTGTTTTTAAGATCATTAAAACGAGTATCCAAAGATTTCATATTTCATATCTTTCCGGCAAGCCATTACATCTTCCCCATAGCTGACAGCCTTGATACATGAAATGTTCCTCTCCTCTAAAATGATTTGCAATTCATTATCTCTTATCACAATATTTCGGCTGATTCATATAAAGTTTCGGTACTCTATACCGAACTCATTCCGTTTGAAGGGTGCGGACATGCCCTTCATATCCAGGGCCCGAAAAATTTCATCAACCTGGCCATAAACTTTTTAAAGCGGGGTACCGCGTTACCATTGTAAAGAAGCAATTCGGAGATCGCTTTGACAGGCATATCGAATAGTAGTGTGCCTGATGACAAGCAGAGATTATTCCATGGTAAATATTTGATGATCCATTTTTATTTTGAGTATTTATTTTTTGCAAAAATGTTTATTTTGTAAAGGCCTGAATATAGTTCAATTCATGGCAACCAATCGAAATCCCATGGCAAAGTATGTACCGCTTGGGAGACGGCTTATGCGAAAAGCTGAACGAGTGTCCCCGGCGCTGCTATGCCAGGAGCCGCCGCGAACGACACGTGTGAGGCCACTTAAGGGACCCTTGGGATCTTTAAGAAGGCCAGACGGGTATTCACCATACCAGTCTTGGGTCCACTCCCAAACATTGCCCAACATGTCGTACAAGCCCCACGCGTTGGGTTTTTTTTGACCAACCTCATGGGTTTGCTTGCCGGAGTTTTTATCATACCAGGCAATCTGGCCAATATCCCCATACCGTTCACTTTCCGTCCCCGCCTTGGCAGCGTATTCCCACTCTGCTTCCGTAGGCAATCGATATTTAGTGAATCCCGTTTTTATATTGAGACGTCGGATGAATTCCTGGGCATCATACCAGGATACATTTTCAACGGGGCAGGAATCGCCGCATTTTGTGAACCACGACTGATTATTACCCATAATGCTTTTCCATTGTCCCTGCGTCACTTCGTATTCCCCCATATAAAAGTTGCCCACACAGACTGTATGACCAGGTCTTTCATCTTTATTACCCTTGTCAGATCCCATTTTGAAGCAGCCGCCCTTGATAAAACTGAATACCATACCTGTAATAGAATCTTTGAGGACGTTTTGACCGGTGGTTACATCATGAAGTGTTGTCGCTTTCACCTCTGAGCCTTTTATATTGACTGGCTTCTCCCCGCGGGCGTATGCCCCTTTCTTAATCAGAAGCGTTACTACCTCTGTTTTGCCATGAGATGAGGCCCAATGCAGGGGAGTTTCATTGTGACGGTCCTTGGCATTGACTTCTGCTCCCTTCTGGAGGAGAAGCTGCACCACCTCCGTCTTTCCCTTGGAGGCTGCATAAAACAATGGAGTGTCCTGCGATGCATCCCTGGCATTGACATCGGCCCCCTTCTGGAGCAGCAGTTCCGCTGCCTCCTTCTGTCCCTGCGAAGCTGCATAAAACAATGGGGTTTCGTGGTAACAGTTATAAGCGTTGATATCCGCCCCTTTGTGAATCAAAAATACCGCTACCGCAATTTTCCCGTGGTAGATTGCAACATGAAGCGGGGTATTTTGCTGTTGATCCCGAATATTGACATCTGTTCCCTGTTCCAAAATCTGACGAACCCTGGTTATTTCACCAACCCTGGCTGCGTCGTGCAGGTTCATTTCTTTGGCTTGGGCCATGTGTTGACAACACAGCAGTACAACCGCACACAGCAGGCCCGCACAAATGAGCGTTTTCTTCATGGGATCTATCCTCTCTCCATTGTATAATCCAATTTTATCATATCTTTGCTGAAGAAGCATATGATGATTTAGGCGTATAAGGCTTCCCGGCATGCAAAAAAAGGGGGAAATTGTAAAAAAACGACACTTTTCTATCCCCATCAAATCCAATGTGTTAGAAGCTTGGAAGTAGGCGACACGTATCCAGGGTGTCAGTATAGGGTCAGCAGTCCTATAACGTAGGACTGTATTGAGGGGTGAACCAGGTTCAAATCCTACATCACGATCTTTAATCTATGCGTCAATTTTGTACAAAAATATGTAGATTAAGACAAATTTAACGCGAGTTGAAAAATTGACTTTAAAAGGAGAGTTGCTGAAATGCTTGATCTTACTGGTGGTGCTGGTAGTCTGCTGCAAAACACTCTCAATGCCAAATTCTCGTGAAAAACGAGAAATAAACGTGATTTATTGGGAGGGAATCGAGTGCTTTTTCTCGATTTTTTTTGTGTTTTGTTATCTAGTATAATAACTAGATAATATGGAGGTGAGCCATGGGCTATCCAACCAAGGTGCAGTTGATTAAGCGCAAAAAGAGCGAGCAGTGGTACATTAATTTTCCTGCGGCCGTTGCACAGGCCATGGAATTCGTACGTGGGGAGACGGTTGAGTGGATCATCGAAGATAGGGGGAGTCTCGTGTTACACAGACGACAGGTGCCACCATCTGCGGTGAAGAAAAGCGGGAAGAGTGAAAGGAGCATTCGATAGCTTGTTCGATTTAATTCAAACCGGAAAAGCCATGACAAAAACTTGCCGCGGCTTTCCAGTGATTCGATTAAAAATGCATGGTTGGAACACCTCAAAACTGAAGAGGTAATCTAACCACGCAAAAAAAGCTCCATTCCCGAAACCGGATTTCTCCGGTTATCTCAAACTGTCGGTAGTTCTACCCATCCCCCTTTAATCCCTGTATCGCGAAATCCACTTGATAGGCAGACGTCATGGACTCCTTCTGCAACCCGTCCGTGCGGGAATCGAACCTGCGACCAACGGATTAAAAGTGAGATTATGTATGCTCACTGTTTGTAGGGTTTGATAGGGATTAGTCGGTTTTGTTAGGAAATTTCAGTGAACAGGGGGTAACGTCGTAGGGGTTGTTACTCCCTGTTCCTTCCTGTTAAGTGCACAATAAGTGCACAAGGGGGGCAGGGGAATACGCCAACCTGACACTCGCGCGCGCGCGTAGTTGTTCTGAAAGTCGGGATATCTTTTCAGGAACAATTTCTGTAATTCTTCATAATTACTCTTAATATATTGTAATAGTATACCGCCGACCACTGCCATCCTCGGTATTCATGGATAGACTTTCCACATTTCATTCAATACTCTTCAAGGTTTCATTCCAGAATTTCATATTTCAAGTGGCCTGTTTTGTCTTACTCTATAGGATATGAGTTACCATGGTTAAATAAATACAATAAGTTATAGAAATTGATGGTCCTTATTTCATGTCTGG
>JBEKJA010000262.1:0-4695 GCA_050011475.1 Syntrophales bacterium | reverse complement strand
CAGGAAAAGTACGAAATCTTCTTCAATTAAAGCATACTTGGGGCTAACAAAGATCGTCTCCTGGGTTTAGTGTTGTTATTGTTGACTGGCATTGCGGCAACTGCGATTGCCATCATTATTATCATATCATTGTTGCCATCCGATATTATTTAATTACTCATACTGGATAAATTAATTGTGCCGAACTGGGTTGGCATACTTATACGGCCGGAGTTATCTGTCTTATGGGATAAAGTGTTCATGCATAAAATTGATTCAAATCGTGCGGTTATCGAACTGATTAAGGCCCATGCGAAAAGAAATGATGAGATACTGGTAAACTATAAGGATATTCCGTTTATGTTTTACGTGGGAAATCCAATCCTAGGGGGCATTTCCTGTTTCCGAGCGGAAGACGACACAGCACCCCCGAATATATGGTGATTCATCAAAGCATTCCATTTCTGTACTGGCTAGTCTATATCAGAGAGGTTAATCGCCATAACTGGGGGTAAATTGCAGCATACTATTTGACCGCTCCCTTCTGTTTAAGTAAAGATGCCACCTCTTTCTTGCCTTGAGAAACTGCCAGATCCAGCGGTGTGTGTCCGCGGATATTACGGGCATTGACATCCGCCCCCTTCTGAATTAAAAGTGCCGCTACATCTATCTTACCATGTGAGGCTGCATAGTGTAGTGCAGTATCCTGGGAATTGTCCCGGTTATTGATGTCCGCTCCCTTCTGGATCAGCAGATCCGCAACCGCCGCCTTGCCCTGAGAAGCTGCATAGTACAAAGGGGTCTCCCGGTATTGGTTTCGGGCATTGACGTCCGCTCCCTTTTGGATCAGTAGTGAGATTGTTTCTGTCTTTCCATGATAGACTGCCACATGCAATGGAGTATTTTGCTGTTTGCCATGAGCATTGATATCAGCCCCCTGCTCCAGCAATTGCTTGATTTTAAAGATATCACCCAGTCTGGCTGCCTTGTGCAGTGGTGTATCGTCATATTGATTCTGGACATTGGCATTTGCGCCCTTCCGAATCAGTAATGCTGTCACTTCTTGATTGGCGGCTAAGTCCAATGGTGTCCGATGGAGTTGATCTTGGGCATTGATATCTGCCCCCTTTCGGATCAGAAGTTCAGCCATTTCTTTATTCATGGCCCAATGCAAGGGGGTTTGTTGATATTGGTTCCGTGCATTCACATTGGCTCCTTTCTGGATCAGAAGCATCGCTACATTCACTTTACCATTGAAAGCTGCCCAATGCAGCGGAGTCTCCTGGTAGTGGTTCCGTGCATTAACATCTGCTCCCTTCTGGATCAGAATGGCCGTTACATCCGCTTTGCCCTCAGAGGCCGCATAGTGCAGCGCGGTATTCTTGGAATTATCCAAGCTATTGACGTCCACTCCATTATCCAGCAGTTGGCGTACCCTGCCGATGTCGCCATCCCTTGCAGCAGCATTTAGCTCTGTTTGCCTGTTTTGAGCTATTGACAAATTGCATACCAATAAAATGGCACACGTCATGCATACATAAACAAAAAACCTTTTCGTGGATGTTGATACTAATGATTCCTCTTTCCTATTCATTGCATCGTTCCGTAAAGATCAATTCTGCGACCTGTTCACTGGGATCAATACTTCTTTCTCCGTCGATTCATTCCGCTTACAAGGACACCCCGGTTTACTGAAACGAGTCATGCGTGAAGTGGCCTGCTCCAATAATTATACTACATATTAAATTAGAATTCTGCTTTTTTAATAATTTAAGTTTGCTAGAGGTGTCGATATGACGATTGCGTACGTCAATGTAAGATATACAAAAGATACATATAGCATTACTCCACGTCGATTTCTTAGATCAACTGATCGCTTCTAATAAGATCATACAATTTTAACGGGAATCAGAGAAAAGGTCGGTGACAGTTGGGGTTGATCCTAATTTGCATACTATACATGCTTGATGTCAGTGTTTCATTAATTCCGAATCAGAATATAAGCAGTAATAATAACCACAAGGATTGGAAAGAGAATCAGAAAATAAATCGAATCCGAAAGGTTTTGTAGTTGCCACAAGATGCCGGAAAATATATCGGACAATTTGTCTGTGAGCAAACCATTATACTTTTTTGAATTCACCTAAATGCTTAATATATAACGGTTTAATCAAACTTTCCAATCTTTTAATTATTGTATATAATTCGATATTATGATTTGAAAAAGTTACATCCCATGGGCGTTTTGACAGGATAATCGACATTGAGAAGGAGAAAGAATCATGTCATGAGATACAGAAGATTTCCTCTCGATTTTAAAGCGTTGTTGATATATCTTTGGGTAGTTAGAATCGATGAATTCAACCCGTAGTGATTAAAGAATGTTATTTCCGAAAAGTACTCGATATTATAATATCGACCGCAACACTGCTAGACTTATAATCATTATGGTTGTTTGTCTGATCTTATTGGGCTTTGCCGGATTGCCATCGGATCTTCCCAATAATAAAAAAAGGGGAGAGGCCCTGAACTGCTATCGCAGCATTGTAGCCAGAATTCGATCCGGTGAGGGGTATTACCAGGCCACATACAGCGAACTTCTCACCCGTGGTTATCCCACGGCAAGCATATTTAACTGGAGAACACCTTTACTCAGTTGAGACTTCGGTCGCCTGCCTGATTTGAGAATAGCTCAAACGGTAGCAATCCTCTTATCCTTATTCTCAATATGGCTCTGGGTTAACATCGCCAGTATGGAATTATCCTTTGGAAAAGTAACTGCTGGCAGCATTTTACTTCTGGGAGTTCCGATATGCAGTTTCTTGCCCGATATATATCTGGCTGATGAATTCTGGCCCGGAACATTCATAAGCATTTCAATATTAACATATGTGAAGAGATGGCGTTGGATTGCTCCTGTCGCTTGGATATTATCGCTTCTTATTCGTGAACTGGCATTGCCCTTCATTGCGGTAATGCTTATTATACTGTCACTCCACGAACGTAAATACAAAGAGGCATTTATCTGTGCATCAGGTATCGCTGTATTTCTCATCATGATGGTGATTCATACTTCGCACATAAAAGATTTTGTTCGGCCTGACAACGTATATGCATTTACACAATGGATCACTATGGGTGGATGGAAGTTTGTCCTTGAAACGGCAAGTATGCATCCCTACCTTTTCCTGGTTTCCGATTGGTTCATTGCCGTTTTCGTACCCTTTATGTTCTTGGGATTGTTGGGATGGGGAGGCACTAGGCTCGAGAATAGGTTTAACAGTAGGAATATATGCTTTGATATTCTTATTTATCGGGCAGCATTTCAATCGGTATTGGGGTGTACTATATGTGAATTTATTACCACTTGGCATGTTATATGTGCCTGAGGTTATTAATCGGCTTTTCCAAAAAGCCTTAATTGTTTTAATACATTTATTATCAGGTCGCATTTGAACTGGTCCTTCTTTAGTTTTTTATACCATTTCCCCGTAGTTTCATTTGGAACGGTTGCCAGAGTTCCCTGAGAGCATAGGGTGCATGCAGGAGTCCAAGAGGCATGACAAAGGCATACATCAAGCCCCAGGCTATATCATTCGACCTGCCTACAATCAAAAAAGCCAACACGTATATGCCTACTGTGCAAGCAACCCTTATTCCTGATGCGCCACGCCACCCTGCAAGGCCTAGAAGAGCGAGTGGCAAAATGATTGCGACAACCCAGGGCGGAGATATTAGAAGGAAAGGATGCATCTGGGCCGTGTTCAAGACGAAGGGCCAGCCGCCAAAAACGATCCATCCTCCCTGCAGTACTCTATCATTTTCTGTGATAAGTTTGCTGACTATTGACCAATGAAGAAGTAACTCGCTGCCGAAAATAAGGATACCTATGAACCAGATCAAAGCTTCACGGCGTTGACCTTCCATATATGCTAGAACCATCATGACACATACAAACGGAAGAGACAGTTCCCTAAGGAAAAGGGCCATCAGGCCTGAAATCACAGATACATAGCGCCAGCCTCTGGCATTGGCAGCTAGCGATATAACAATGAGCGTCCCAGCCCAGAATTCGTGAAGCAGGAAGGTTCCGGGGATAAGGCTGTAAATTACAGGACCCGATAGAAATAAACCACCAAAAATGAATTGCCAAATGGCATACTGGTTTTGATGGAATACCGTCAGCCAGATCAACAGTGTTGTCATTGCCAGAATGAACGTAAGTATTTGGCCTGTTCGAATAGAAGGAAGCTGTCCTAACAACCAAGCGAGCGCCGGTAATCGCCAGTTGAAAACACTGCGGGTCGGATAACCTATCCTGCGCAGTTCTTGGCCTACAACCAAATAATAGCTCTTGCCAGCGTGAATTTGTTCCACGACAGTCTGATATAACTTTAAAGCTGCATTTCTCGGTTTCCCCTCCGCATCATGAAGAGGTATTATGGGACGGCAGACGACAAGTCCGTATAAAATTGAGGCAATAAGGAGGGCTATGAAACAAGTAGCACGGAAAGCACTCAAATTAATATAATGATAGTCTCTTAGTTCGGAATATCTGACCATGATTTATTTAGAGATAGATTGCGTCGCGTTTGAGGGACACCGGGCCGAACTCAAAATAAGTAACGTCTTTATGGATTTCTTAATATCTGCCGTTCGTTTTGTTTCTTATCTGCTGGGAACACTTGAAAGTAATTACCTTACGTTCACTAATTA
>JBEKJA010000261.1:0-4771 GCA_050011475.1 Syntrophales bacterium | reverse complement strand
AACGCACTTTCCACTTCTGCAGTACCCATCCTGTGGCCAGATACATTAATAACGTCGTCAACCCTGCCTGTAATTTTGTAATCGCCATCCGCATCCCGCTCGGCTCCATCACCGGAAAAGTAATAACCGGGGAATTGGGAAAAATAGTTTTCCCTGAGGAGTGACTGATCACCCCATATGCCCCTGAGCATCCCGGGCCACGCCGTCTTGATACACAGTGCACCGGTGCCGGGAGACCCTTTGATCTCTTTTCCTTCCTCGTCAAGAATGGCCGGCTGGACACCAAAGAACGGCACCATGGCTTTGGCAGGCTTGATGTCAATGGCACCGGGCAGAGGAAGAATCATGTGGCCACCGGTTTCGGTCTGCCACCAGGTATCGGCAATGGTACATCTGCCACCGCCGACTTTGTTGTAATACCACCACCACGCCTCGGGGTTCAGCGGCTCTCCGACGGATCCAAGAACACGCAGGGATGACAAATCGTGCTTTTCAACCCACTGATCACCTTCCTTAGCCACAGCCCGGATTGCTGTCGGTGCGGTATAGAAGTTGTTGACTTTGTATTTTTCGCAAACGGCCCAGAACCTGTCATAGCCGGGATAGCTGGGAACGCCCTCGAAGAGGATGCTTGTATATCCGTTGCAGAGCGGCCCATAGACAACATAGCTATGGCCCGTTACCCATCCTATATCGGCCGTGCACCAGTAGGTGTCTTCATCACGCACATCAAAGGCAAGCTGCTGCGTCATGGAGGCGTACAGCAGGTAGCCGGCTGTCGTGTGCAGCACACCTTTCGGTTGTCCTGTTGAACCTGAAGTGTAAAGAATGAACAACGGGTCTTCGGCATCCATTTCTTCAGGCTTGCAGTAAGGCTCTGCTTCTGCCATCAATTTGTCATACCAGACATCGATGCCGTCATTCATGGTAATGTCCAAACCGGTACGCTTCACAACAATTTGTGTTTTGACCGATGGGCAGTGTGCAAGGGCCTTATCCGCATTTTCTTTTTGCGGTACTGCCTTGGCACCGCGGAATGTTCCATCGCAGGTAATGAGCAGTTTGGCCTCGCAGTCATTAATCCGATCCCTCAGGGCTTCTGCAGAGAAACCGCCGAATACGATCGAATGGATGGCGCCAATTCTGGTACAGGCGAGCATTGTGATGGCCAACTCCGGGATCATGGGAAGATAGATGGAGACCCTGTCTCCTTTCTTAATGCCAAGTTTTTTGAGGACATTGGCAAACTTATTGACTTCCCGGTACATGTCCATATACGTGTAAACTTTCCAGTCATTGGGGTCATTGCCCTCAAAGATGATGGCAGCTTTCGTCTTCTTCTCCTCGAGGTGCCTGTCCAGACAGTTGTAGCTTACGTTCAGTTTGCCCCCTTCAAACCATTGGACATGGAGATCATCGCCGAATGACCAGTCGGACACTTTCTCCTTGTTAAAAGGCTTGAACCAGCTCAGCCGTTTTTCGGCCTGCTTCGCCCAGAAGCCATTGGGATTTTCAATGGACTCCTTATAGAGTTTTTCATATTCCGCCCTGCTTTTGATATATGATTTTTCTCTCACTCTTTCGGGGACCTTGAAAACCTTGTCATAAAAATCTTGTTGATTGCTGTCAGCCATTATAAACCTCCTTCTTCAAGTGTGCTTCTTGTTGTATTCAACAACTATTCATGGAGACATTATGGAGTTTGATTCAATATTTTGATATCGGACGTTGTCTGAATATTGCATGAGAATTTTTGTCAAAATAGGTAGATGTTTGTCTGATACAATCAATAGAATCACCGTACCCATTCAATATATATTTCTTCACACTTTTATATATAAAAATATATCTTGCAATATAGCAATATATATTGTATTAAATACCAAAAGAAAAATGAGGTTTGCTATGGACGAAACAAAGCAGGTATCTTTTCGAGTTGATCGCCAGATCATGAAAAGACTTAAATTAATAGCTGTTGAACATGAAAAATCTCTTACCGTCCTTTTTCTTGAAGCTCTTCAGGATATTCTTAAAAAATATGAAAAATAGTCTGAGGGATGGTTGAAAGCATGGAAAGGAAGGTATTTATGTTCAGGAATGAATTTGAACGTTTCTTAAATTGGGTCCTTATTATTCTTGTTTGCCTGATCATCTTTGCACCTTTGGTATCTGCATCCACCAGTAGCGCAAATAAACCGATATGGAAAATTCAGGAACTGGTGAACCTGGTAAACCATTATATAGTCACGACAGTCGATAAAAGATAAAAGAGATTGTCACTGAAAGAAAAATAACACAAAGGAGGACTGGCTATGTTTGCACCAAAGAAAATTCTCGTTCCCACTGATTTTTCGAAGTATGCCGATAAAGCGTTGAAGGAGGCTATTGACATCACAAATAAATATGGCTCTAAAATTTACCTTTTGCATGTAATTGACGAGCATATTCAACAATGTGCGGTTGATTATTGCATCGAAGGGGAAGTTATAAAGAAACTCCGAAAAGACAGTTTGGAAGCATCGAAACAAAAGCTGCAAGAGGGTGTTAATGCCGTTGCGGAAGCGAAAAAACTTGATGTTAGAATCGATGTTAAAGAAGGTATCCCTGCAGAAGTGATTCTGAGTGAGCAAAAAAAGAAGGGCATTGACTTGATAGTTATTGCATCACATGGTAAAACAGGGATACTGAAAAATCTGCTGGGCAGTGTCACAGACAAGGTGGTCAGGGGTTCGAAGTGCCCTATTATGGTCGTTAAACCATAGCAAGAAAACTGGTCGTGCATGGAGGAGCAATGAAACCAATCGGACCATTGATGTGGGAACACCGACTCATTGAGAAGATGTTGGGACTCTTTGAAGGAGAGATAAGGAATATTAATGAACTAAATAGAGTAGATACAGTCTTTATCGATACGGCTGTCGATTTCATCCGCATATATGCCGATCGTACTCACCACGGCAAGGAAGAGGAAATTTTTTTTCGTGACCTTGGGAAAAAGAATCTATTGCCAGAGCATGCCAGAACCATGAAAGAGTTGATTGAAGAGCATAAATACGCCAGGAGAACCGTTGGGAAATTGGTAGATGCAAAGGAAAGATACCTCAAAGGTGAAAATACCTCAGATGCCGTAATATCTTGTTTAAAGGAGCTTGCCAGGTTTTATCCGGCTCACATCGAAAAAGAAGATAAACATTTTTTCTACCCCTGTCTGGATTATTTCACTAAAGATGAACAGGATAGGATGCTCAATGAATTCCGGGAATTTGACAGAAACATGATTCATGAAAAATACAAAAAAGTGGTAGAGCAGTTAACATCATGAACCAAAAGGGGAAGAACGCGATGGGAAAATATGTCTGTCAGGTTTGCGGTTATATTTATGATCCCGATAAAGGTGATACCGATGGCGATATACCTCCCGGAGTACCATTTGAAAAACTTCCCGATGATTGGGTTTGTCCCGTTTGCGGCGCCAGAAAAGAAGAATTTTTACCGGAATAAATGAACTGCAATTAAGGATTATTAAACAAGCTTAAATATTTGTCATATCCGTCCTTGACCAGGTCATCCTTCAGTATGAACCTTAATGCCGCCGAATTCATGCAATATCGAAGACCGGTTGGTTTTGGTCCATCCGTAAAAACATGTCCCAGATGCGAATCCGCATGCCTGCTTCTCACCTCAGTGCGCGTCATGAAGAATCCCTGGTCTACCTTCTGAACGATATTGTCGGGTTCCAGGGGTTGGGTAAAACTTGGCCATCCGGTTCCGGACTCAAATTTATCCAATGAGCTGAAGAGTGGCTCCCCCGAAACGATGTCGACATATATCCCAGGTTTTTTGTTGTCCCAGTATTCGTTGTGAAACGCCGGTTCGGTTCCGTTCTTCTGAGTTACATCATACTGCATGGCTGTCAGGGTTTTTCTCAGTGTTCCATCATCCGGCTTTTTATACATATCGTGCGATATTTCACTAGCCTCTTTATATTTATTCCCCCATTCTTTTTTTATAAACTCATCGCGTCCGGACCCATAACGGTAATACTTGTACCGGAGAGGATTTTTCTTGTAGTAATCTTGATGGTATTCTTCTGCTGGGTAAAATTTGGTGAACCTGATGATCTCTGTAGCTATTGGTTGATTGAAAACGCCTGACTTTCGCAGTTCTTCTTTCGATTTTTCAGCAATCTTTTTTTGCTCCTCGTCATGATAAAAGATCGCGCTTCTGTATTGCGGTCCACGGTCTACAAACTGTCCACCGGCGTCTGTAGGATTGATATGCTTCCAAAGTACGTCGAGCAACTGTTTGTAAGTGATAACCTGTGGATTAAAAGAGATCTGAACAGCCTCAATATATCCTGACCTTGCGTACGATTCATACGTTGGATTTTCTCCCGAACCGCCTGTGTAGCCGGAAATAACTTTGATTATACCAGGCACCTTCTTAAAGTCGGCCTGAACACACCAAAAGCAACCTCCTGCTAACGTGGCTGTTTGGTAAGATGTATTTGATTGATGCATTTTATTATTCACCCCCTGTTGTTCACTGCTCCCATTTTGGCAAGCAAACATGAAAAACAATACGGACAGAAGCATAAGAATTTTCTTCATATACATTCTCCCCTGTAATTTAATTAAAATTAACCACGATTTTTCAGTGTTAGCAACAAATAGATTTGTCCGGTTTCGTAGCAAATGAATTGTCCGCTTTTACTATTCTGGAATAAGGGGTAGATTCCAGGTGACGAAGCGGCGGACTTTACGCTGTCACA
>JBEKJA010000260.1:0-4782 GCA_050011475.1 Syntrophales bacterium | reverse complement strand
GCCAAGTGGAACCTGTACTCTTCGTATTTACCTTTCTTCCGACCTTTTACTATAACGGAAAGACAGCCACGCTGTCTGCCGAAACTCGTTTTTTTCAAAATGATCTCTCGTTGTTTGATTATATAGGAAACAGCAAAATCATAGGGGGTGACGTTAACACCCTTCACATCAAGCGACTCCTTGCTAGAGAGGCCTAGGCGGCACAGTTCCCTGGTCATATCGTAGTACTCATTGGGAATAACAGATCCCTTATTGGTGATTTGTTTCACTTTTATATATTTTGGCATAGTGACCTGTTCTGGATGTGGGTAAGGATAGATGGGTACTTCACCCAACACAGGAAATTCAAAGGTCTGACGTAGGGCGATTCCGTCAGGTTCAAAATACTTAACATATTCAAGCTTGCCATTCAGGAACATAGGTATATCGATACTCATGCAGTGGAAACGGTGGCCAATGACACCCTCCCCCTCAACCGGTTCCCCACCATGTGCATGGAAAATATCAATCGAGTCGGTTTCATCCAATAAATTCTCGGCTGCAAATTTGCCAAGCAAGTTGGATACACCAGGTGAATTGCCCATCCCTATAACTGCCGTGATACCCGCGCGCTTAGCTTGCTGATCCATGTCCAATATCTCCAGTGTCACATCAACATCATCGCATATGTCGACATAGTTGATCCCCAACTCAATGACAGCAGAGAGGACAGTCTTGACGGTTTTGTAAAATGGTCCAACACAGTTGAGGACAATGTCATAATCCTTTATGGCCCTCTTGATGCTATCGCTTTCCCCGGCGTCGATTTGTACTATTGATACCTTCGGTCCAAGGCTGCTGCATAATGTCCTGGCTTTCTCGATATTCCAATCGCCGATTGCTACTTCGGAAAATATATCTTGAGTCACTAAAGTCCCAACAACAACACTGCCAACAGCGCCACAGCCGCCAAGAACAATGACTCTTGCCATAGTGTAAACCCTCATTTCTTATTTATTTTAGCGATTTAATTAGTCTATTATTAATAACATTCCTTCATCATATGCGCCACCCTTTATATTAGAATTCAGTAAATTTTATTTTGCTTAATGGAAAATAATGCCACTTAAACGCTTGATAGTAATCTGCCCCTAATACACATCCAAGACTGGAAGGAAAAGAAGATTTAGCGGCATCAGATGCGTGCAAGGAACAGCTGTGCGGATTTGTATCATCTCCACTAAAGGATACACAGATGGTCCCCGACACGGTCCTCATTTACGGGGATGGTATTCAGGTCACTCATATGATCCATTCTATCTGCTATGAGTACAAACAAATCCTGCATTCGTTTTTCGAGGGATTCAGAAAATCATGCGTCAAAGGCGGATTGATTCCCTTCCTGCTTGAAAGCCCTCAAATTGTGATTCTTGGTATAGGCGACTAGTCTTTTGCCAACATTGGCGACAGTGAGTTGGCTATCGGCATGCCTTCGCTTACCTTGTTCTCACTTCTGGAGAATCTCTTCAAGACAGGCGGACTTATGAACATCGGATACCCGGCTAAAACCTTACTGCCAATGGACATCAACGAGAACATCATGCCAGGGTTCCAGTTCCTGGCTGAGAAGATGAACGAGAAGAAGGTCTGAATTACTTCTTTGCATTGGAAGAAACAATGAAGGAGTGGAAATACCACGAACAATGGGGGCGAGCAGATGGTGCGGTACTACTAATTATTTTGCATCACTGTCAGAGACTATATTTCAAATGATCATACTGACTTTCATTCAACACTGAAAATCAGTGATAGGTATCGGAAGTCGTTTAATTGGCTCCGATGAGGACATGTTTTTACATATCTGAGTGGTACTTCCTGAAGTCCTCACCTAACGAATATCGGGAAACGTATAGGATTTCAATCAATAATCGTTACTCTACCAACTTATAACCCTTCTCATTAAAAAGCCTCAGGCAGGCATCAACTACCTCGGGGTCATAAAATGTTCCTCTGTTTTTAGATATTTCATCAAGTGCCAAATCGATTCCCTTGGAAGGTCGATAAGGACGATGGGATCCCATGGCTTCCACCACGTCAGCTACCATCAGAACCCTTGATTCAAGAAGGATTTGTTCCCCTTTTAAACCGTGTGGATATCCGGTGCCATTCATCCGCTCATGATGCTCAAGAACTATTCTTGCAATAGGCCATGGAAACTCGATGTCCTTGAGCATGTCATACCCGGATTGGGCGTGCGTTTTTATCAGTTTGAATTCCAGCTCTGTCAGTTTTGATGGTTTGCTGAGAATTTCCGCTGGAATGGATATCTTTCCAATATCATGAATCGTACTTGCCATCCTAATGGAGTCTATTTGATCTCTGGAAAGGCCCATTTCCGTTGCAATGGAGCGGGCAAGATCGGCCACACGATGCTGATGACCGGCTGTGTATGGATCTCTTGTTTCCACAGCTATACTCATGGCCTGAATGGTGGCTCCCAGCGACTTCCTCAATTTGTCCAAACTCTTCTCAAGAGCTTTCTCCGTCCGATCACGCTCCGTAATGTCCCTGGCAACGCCAATACCACCGATGATTTTGCCATCAACTGTAAGAGGAGCCGCATTGACCTCTCCAATCTTTCTCGTTCCATCCTTGGCCATAAATATGTAAATGGCATCTGAAATATGTTCGCCATTCATTATTTTTAATGAATTGGATAGGACTACTTCAAGGGATTCTGGTGCGATGATATTGGTTATTTTTTGAATGGATTGGCCGATAATCTCTTCAGGTTTGTACCCTAGTATCTTTTCTACACTCGGCGATACGGATACGATCCTGAAATCCCCGTCGACTGTAAAGATAACATCTGATACATGCCCGAAACTCAGGCGATACTTCTCTTCGCTTACCCGCAATGCCTTTTCTGCTTGTTTGTGGTCCGTTACATCACGAGCCAGTACTCGGAATCCAGTCGGTTTATCAGAAGCATTTCGCATGAGGGAGGCCGATATTTCGAAATACCTTCTCAATCCGTCCTTCCTGACTGCTTCATAATCAAAGAGCTTTCCAGAAATACCCGTTAAATATAACTCATGGAAGAATTCGTAAACTCTCTTCACACCCTCGGGAGGTATGTATTGACTGTAATTCATGCCTATAAGCTCTTTTGCTGAATATCCCAACATCCTGCAGAGCGATTCATTAAAAAAAGTGATATTGCCGGCAAGATCCAGCTCAAAATAGCCCTCCTCAATGTTTTCGAATACAGTTTTATATCTACTGAAATCGTCTTTATCGATTAACTCTTTTTTATCCTGCATCTTTCCCCCAATATTTTGTATGTCTTCAAATGGTTTTGGACAAATTGAATCAAAAACTAAGAGAGAGTTTCAGCACCTATATAAACCTTTCCTGGCTTTTCAGCAAGTCTCAAAGGGCGATTCTCTTTCCTGTGTTAACACATAGTATTCGTTTGATTTACTAACGCCACTCCCGAAATAACGGGATGTGTTTTCTGATCAGAATGGCACGACATAAATATTTGAATAGGTGACTCTATTTCAACCTGTAATCTTAATCTCCGATGAGTTTCTCTACCTCACACTTTGTAGGAGAAAGCGATCATACAGGAATTCGTTGGATACTGCCTGTCAAGTCAAGTCCCACCCCTTTCATCTCCTGCATTTTCAGCCTATTCAATATTAACTATTACTGAAAAGCTAATATTATATATCTATAATAGTAGATATAATAACTTATCTCTTTTTTAATGAGCTGGGTCAATTCTCATTGATTTTATATTAAGTATAATATATTAAATAAGTTGTTAGTTAATAATTATGAGGTATCAGATGACGAAAATTAAGCAGACTAAGAATCCCAATCATCCAACCAGGGGATCTTCCATAGTCGTCGACCCGATCAGGAACGAAAAGGACATCAAAGCCATCCGAAAACTCCTGTCTGGTATTACAAGAGATCATCTTCTGTTTGTTATGGGAATAAATAATGGCCTGAGAACTGGGGACCTGTTAAAGCTGAAGGTGATAGATGTGAAGAATATGCAACCGGGTGACAGTATAAGTATTAAAGAGGGAAAACAGGAAAGCAGAATATCCTCGTTATCAATAGGACCGTCCATAAGGTACTCCAGCACTATCTTACAGAAAGCCACCTGAGTGATGATAATTATCTATTCAATAGCCGAAAAGATGATCATCCCCTGAATATTCAGGCAGTCAATGCTAGGATCAAGAGATGGGACAAATCATCCCACCACTTAGCCATCAAACTTTCAGCAGCCTATCTCCAAATATCAGGAACAGTGTTTCACTCATTCTTTTATGGATCAAAAGATTTTGCCGATATATATCAAGACAGTTTTCCAGCAACTCTATAGCCTCATAGGAGCATAGAATAGATATATCCTTGAGCTTGTCCATTCCTTGATCAATTTTTTCCTGCATTGCTTTCCTTACTTTTAGCTGCTCATGCAAATAGATAACCTTGTCATGATCAAATGCCACGCTCTCCATTAATTTTTCCATGCCCCTGATCATCGATTCATTGGCTTCCTTCAGCGTGCTGAAATTCTCTTTCAGCATTTCCAGAAGTTTATCTAATTCTGCTAATTTGATGTTATCCATATTATGATTTCTTCGGTCTGCATCGATAGGTCAGAGAGGTGGTCTAGGTTCTTTAGACAACCTGCAGTAGGTTATAAGTGGATAGCTGCCCTGGTTCATACCGCTTCCTTAAACTTCGGTATGGTGTTCCAGTAAACCTCATTGGGAGTCATGT
>JBEKJA010000259.1:0-4794 GCA_050011475.1 Syntrophales bacterium | reverse complement strand
CCCTTGATGAAGCAATAGGCTTGCATAGCTGTGCCGAAGGTCATGGAATCTGATTCTTGAAATCTTTGCTTCTCTCAGTCTCTTGTGAAAATGTCGCTGTACCATGTTGCTATAATTCATCGGTTCTCCAGCCTCATTTGCAAACACAAGATCATTGTCATTCGGTACGCTTGCCAACTTCCAAAGCTGAAGCTCTTGAATGAGGGTAGGGGGGCAATCAATAGCCCTGACGCTCTCTTTCGTTTTCGGGGGAAAGAAACGCCCGTGATTAAATGTCCGCTTTATGTGAATCTGTTTCTTTTCAAAATCCATGTCTGACCATTTTAGGCCCAAGATTTCCCCTTCACGCGCCCCGGTCATGATAGCCGTCAAAAATAATGTCCTGTATTTCTGATCCGGTGTGGCTTCCAATAAGGCCCGGATTTGTTCGGGCGCAAGGATCGCTATTTTCCCGCCTGTCTTATCTTCAATCGTTTTCCGTGGCCTTTCGGCGTCCCTTACGGGGTTACTGTCAATCAACTTGTGCCGGACGGCATAGGTCATGACCTGATTGAAGGTGACAAGAATTTTCCTCATGGTATTGATATTCATCCCGTCCGTTTGCCGCTTCGTAATCCACTTTTCAACCGTGGGTGTTGTGATTCTGCTTATCTTCAATTCATCCAAATCATGGAAGTGCAACTTGATGTGAACCTGATAGACTCCCGAAGTGGTTTCTCTCACATATGGCTTCTTAAATTCAAGCCATGCTTCGGCCACTTCTTTGAATGTGGGGGTTTCCCCTAATGGCATAAAGACGCCTTTTGAAATCATGTCCTCGATTTTTTTGAGTTCGTCTTTTGCTTCCGCCTTCGTAGTCCCCTTTTTTAGGGTTTTCCATCGTCTGATTCCATGTTGATCATAGAAATCTACAATCCATCTATCCCGCCTTTTGGTAATACAAGCCATAACTTAACCTCCTTTCAAAATGAAAAAGCCCGAGATATATCCCGGATCATAGGCGATCCGCCCGTAGCATCACTACTGCGGGAATCTCAGGCTTTTTCTTCGTTATTCTAATTTTCATGGCCCATGATTCGGATGTGTTTATGTGTATACTTTTATACTTGTATACTTGTAACGTAAAGCAATATTACTCTGTGCCCACCGTTTTTCTTGTAAAATTATAAAATTATGATAAAAATGAGCCAATGAAGCGAAAGCAATTCACTACTACTATTGATGAAGAAGCCCTAAAAAAGATCAAGATACTCGCCATCACACTTGATCGTTCAGTCAATGATCTACTCGAAGAAGCAATTAAATGGCTTTTAAATAAGTATGAAAAGCCATCCAAGGCATCAAAAAAATAACCAAATCCATTGTGAGGTTGTTTATATGCCGATGATTCAACCCCGTTAATCGAAAGATAGTGGAGGTGAAAAATGCTTAAGGCTTCGAAAATTCTTCTCATCATTGCGGGCGCACTTTTGATTCTTGACGCAATACTAATGGCTATGGGCGTACCTAATCCCTTATTTGGATGGCCTTTGCCCTGTCCGGTTACCCTCACAATACTTGGAGCAGGCATCATCCTTTTTGCCTTTAGCAGCAAGGCATTTAAGATCTGATCCATGAGAATCAGGGAATATAGAGGATTTCAGATCCAAGTCTACAGTAAGGGGAACCAAATCTTTCCATTCGCCCCACTATAATGACAATAAGTGGGAAAGCGATATTGTAAAGAAACGACTTGAGCGGGAAACGCAGAAACTTACCACCCGTAAGTAAACAAAATATATTATCAAAAAACGTTTTGAATATATGTGATCAGCCTAAAAGAAATAATCTTTATCCCCTGATACTCTTTTGGTGTGCATTATGATTAAATACCTCATTTATTATATAGTGGGGTTAGTGATCAGTTTCTTTTACTTTTATAAAAAGGTTGGAAATCCCTTTAGGAATCCTTTTAAAATCAAAAAAGATAAAGACTCTATTGCTAATCTTGAAACAAATAAAATGTATGTCATGGGGCATTTCAAGTGGAATATTATAATAATTTATTTAGTAATACTTCCGATTGCTTTCGGACTTGTTATTTTCATCTTGGGTGAATTATTCTCTTTTCTATAGTGGAACCGCCCTGATTATGACGGCCCTTGAGCCGACACGCTGTTTCATCCCTCCCTTTAGGGGGTTGTTTTCTATCGTGATTTACAACCAACATCAGGCTGCCTAATATTTAGCGATTACGCTTCTTTTGTACCTTTGCAAATCTGCCCCTCTTTGTAACGCCAACAATTGTAGTACTACCTACCTACTGAAATATGAGCATTTAATTATCATGGACTTTATTCCGTTTTATTATTATTATTTAATTAGTGAGTTACATGGGTGGAGGGGCTAAGGCAACCGATCAAGCTAAGAACAATATCACGTAACAATATCAATGTCTTGGTTTGACAAAGGCGCCAAGCCCCCTACCTCCCAGATTATTAAGCAAGAAAAGTGCTTCAGGGGTTCCTACGCTACCCCCCTAACTCGATTTTTGGCTCCCCTGCCCCCCTCATCAGATAAGCATTCTTTTTGATCTGCAATCTATTAACAGCATGGTGCTCTTTACGGTATTATACGCATAAAGAGGTATTCTGCTATTGATTACAGCCCCTTGCTTATCAATAAACACAAATTAGTGGAAAAGCCTGTGGATTGCATTGTGGGTAATTATTATAAATCTATTGAAAACGTGATTTTACACCTCATTGCCCAATGTTTGAGCATGGAAAATAAGTCAATAAAATAAATATGTTAAAAAGTGTTAGAGCTTTACTACTACTTATTTGTTTATACTGACTATAAATAATCAACTCTATGGAGAGCACTTCTTAAGTCATGCCATTTGTCTCTCTGAATCACATCCCCGATTTTCCAACTGCCCTCGGCGCAAGAGGTACACCCGGGCTCCTGTATGGGCGACCCTTATTGTTCACTTTGGGTGCCCCGGACACTACCATGGAAGTAATTCTTAATCCTGCTACCAAATTACTACCATAACATTAAAAAACAGCAAAGAAACGGTAAAGCAAGATAAAACACAGCCTTTATATTTCTTTACGTTGTATTACTTTATTCAATTTTCTTTGTGATTTCAAATGACTTCATGCGGTAGAAGTCACTGGTTCAATCCCAGTACCGCCTACCATGAAAATCAAGGGGTTACGGCATGGGCTGTAATCCTTTTTTTGTCGTTTGTGACCAAATTGTGACGGGTCCGCTAAAAATGGTGTTTCCCAGTCTACGGGCAGCCTCTTGATTTACGGATTTCATTAGGTGAGCATAAACAGTTAAAGTCATCATCGGACTTGAATGACCTAATTGAGATTGAATGTATTTGTTTGTCCCATCGCTTCTTTCCTTTCCAGAGGATTCATTATAACCTAAAACCGCCTTTTATTTTATCCCATCATCTGTCCATTTTCCTTTGAACCGCTACACTGATAGCAACAAATACGATGTTTCAAAAAAACATTCCATGTTTCTTCTGGTAATGATCACCGATACCGATACGCCACATGTTGTGGTCAAACTTCCTTTGACACATAGAATCGCTCTTTGTATACTCCCATGGAAAAAGGAAGTTTTTATTAATAGCCAAATTATAAATCAGAAATGAAGTATTCCATGGCTCTATTCAATATTGACCGGAAAAAGTGCAAACGTGATGGCATTTGTGTTGCTGACTGCCCATCACAAATTATTGCGTTAGCTGATAATTATGTTTTTCCATCGCCCATAAAAAATGCTGAGGAGTTCTGCATCAACTGCGGTCACTGCGTGGCCGTTTGCCCTCACGGTGCCTTTAAACTTGCGACAATGCCCATCGCTGCCTGTCCGCCATTGCAGAGTGAATTTCTTCCCGATGCTCAGACCATACAGCATTTTTTAATGACCCGGCGCTCTATCCGCGTGTATAAAAAAACGCCCGTGTCCCGCAAAATTTTAGAGTCATTAATCAATACTGCGCGATATGCTCCCACGGGGAGCAACAAACAGCAGGTACACTGGATGGTATTTGAAAAACCAGCCGAAGTTCAAAAACTGGCTGCACTGGTCATTGATTTTATGAAATCAATGATTCCGCTCATAACGGATGAGGCTATGGCCAGGCGCATGCGGCGCATACCCACCGCCTGGGATAATGGCAAAGATCGAATCCTTCGAGGAGCGCCACATTTGATTTTGGTTCATGCACCGGCTGAGCTTCCCTTTGCGGAGACGGACTGCGTGATAGCGCTGACTTATCTGGAACTTTATGCTTACGCCAAAGGGCTGGGAACATGCTGGGCAGGCTATTTTACAACCGCATCCAATATGCATAAACCCCTGATTGAAGTGCTAGACCTGCCTAAAGGGCACAGCTGCTTCGGCGCGGTTATTCTGGGCTACCCGAAATTCAGCTATGCACGAATACCAAAACGCAATGCGCCGTTAATAACATGGCGCTGATTATAGAGAGATATGTAATATTGATTATTTTCCCTGGGGAAAGTTGTTGGGCAATAAACGGTTAAACTGTCCCCTAGAAAACAGGTTATTACAAAATCAATCGGGAGGTCTCAATATGGCAATAAAGGTTCTCGTTCTCTTGGGCAGTCCGAGGAAAAAAGGCAATAGCGCCATATTGGCAGAGCAGATCGCAAAAGGGGCGAAATCAGGAAACGCAAAGGTCAAAACCATTTACCTGCATGGAAAAAATATTGCACCTTGCAAGGGCTGTATGAGTTGCCAGAAGAAAGGCAGTAAGGGCTGCTC
>JBEKJA010000258.1:0-4997 GCA_050011475.1 Syntrophales bacterium | reverse complement strand
AACATTTGCGTTCTAATAGCAGTGTTTGAACAGTGAGTCAAACATTTTTTTATGATCATAAAAGCCATAAGGAGGCAGACCTATATGCCAAAATGCGATATATATATTCCTAATACAATGGAGAGAATACATGAGTCTATCATCCAAACTTTGCAAACCATTTCGGAAGGCTGATCTGACTCAGCAGGATATGACCGGTAAACTTGCATTGATCCCGGATTTCAACCCCGATCTCAACTGGAACGGCTCCGACGAAACCTCTCTACGGGGCAGATATGTTTCCGTATGTATATGTCGGCTCGATACCTATGGTTTTCTAACATTTAGTGCTGCCTATCTTCAAAAGTAGGTTGGTGTTCATATTTCGCACACCATGTCCTTGCCGATTCTTACACGCATCTTTGCCAATTATAGAAAGATAAACCATCTTGTTCTTAAAGAAAGTTACTCAATACAGATAATAAAAAGCCCTCTAAGTGTTACTTCCTGAAAACCACAAACCGTGAACCTCGATGAAGATGCAGGGTTTTGACGCGTAATAAACAAGTTTTCCTGAATATTCCCTTACCTCATTTTTGCTCATCGACTCTATGCCACACATTTTGTAATCAATATTTCGTTGACGTACAAACCTGGAGTCCCTATACTCCCTTCTCCAAAAAGCAATTTCATTATCAAATGATGTGGGCAAGGCCTGCTTCTGGTAGAAAAGTAAAACGACATGAGAGGTAACATGATGAGAAAGAAACTTCTATTCATAACATTTTTACTGCTAGTATTACTGACAACGGGCTGCACATCATTTAAACACAGCCTATATGACTTCATGATTTCCGCCGAACGATCCAAGTCGGATTTCAAACTCGGGATGGTTCAGATCCCTGGCCAGACCATAGCATATCTGGAGCGTCCGGGTACAGGAGAGACCATCGTTCTCATCCATGGATTCGGTGCTAATAAAGACAACTGGATCCGCTTCACGAGGAACATCCCGACCGAATACCACGTCATTGCCTTTGATATGCCGGGCCATGGTGATAATTCCAAGGCTGAAGACAAGACATATTCCATCGATTACCTGACTTCGAGCCTCGAACAGGCAGTAGACGCCCTCAAGCTACAGAAGTTCCATATCGCGGGGAACTCCATGGGTGGGTATATTTCCATCCTCTACACGAACAGGAATCCACAGCGGGTCATAAGCATGCTGCTCCTGGACAATGCCGGTCTCCACCGTGTTTCTCCACAACCGAGTGATCTTCAGATCGCTGCTGCAAAGGGTCTAAGCCCGCTCACCCCGGCTTCAGAGGAAGAATTTTCAGAACTGATGAAGTATGCCTTCTACAAGGAGCCCTTCATCCCATGGCCCGTCACGTCGGTCCTGGCTGAACAGGCGATCCAGTCAAGCGCTTTCAACAAGAAGATGTGGATCGACCTCAACACCCATGACATTGATCTCCAGCCCATGCTGCCTATGCTCAAGATGCCCGTGCTTGTTATCTGGGGTGATCACGATCGCATTCTCCACGTGTCCACCACAGACGTGCTGAAAAAAGGGCTGCCGAACGCTGAATTCGTCATCATGAAGGACTGTGGACACATGCCCATGCTAGAAAGGCCTCAGGAAACGGCCCAGTACTATGTTACATTCCTGAATAAGAAAAGGACCAATAATTAAATTTTACGTTATTCTCTTTCGGGTTGAAATAAACGCGATGACTGAATTGATAGTTATCCGTCTCCTGTACTTGCGAACTGCTTCCTGAAAGAATAATAAAATGATTTTTGCTTAGACGCAAAGCTTTCTCTTAGTAATTGCCACCTAAACATACCTGATTAACAGCCATTGCACATAATGAATCACTTTTTCTTGACACATAAAGACTGTATGGATATTAGTTTTCTAAACAGCTGGGCATTAATTTAGATAATCGAGGGGGTGGCAAATGAGATCATATGTTGTTTTTTCTTTCATGGGACCTGACCGGATAGGCTTGGCAAAGGACATTTCAGAGTTCTTTACAGCACGTGGAATAAATATCGATCGTTCACGCGGCTGCGTGTTGGGAAATGAATTCGGCATGATCATCCTCACCTCAGGCAACACTGATGATATCGAACGATTAATCGGCGACCTAGATAGCCTCCGGGCCAAAACCGGTCTGGATATCTTCATTCGTAAAACCAAGGCGCCCAGCCATAGAGAGGTATTACCATCAATACCCTATAAGCTCTATGCCACGGTTATGGACCATCCGGGAATCGTCCATCAGATCTGCAAGATTCTGTACCAGAGGGGAATCAACATCGATGATGTATCAAGCAATGTTGACTACAATCCCATAACAGGTGCCAACATTTTCCGCATGATCTGTTATTTCTCCCTGCCGCCGGCTGTAAAGATCGCAGAGCTGAAGAATGATTTGTCTCGCATCAGCGATGAATACAATATCGATATCCGCTTTGATGCGGTGAGTAGCTAGTGATGGGGAAGATGAAAGAACATACTACTGAAAGCGGCTTGCGTCCGATCATAGCGATCGCTGAATCCATCGGTCTGAAAGATGACGATCTCGAATATTACGGATGTTACAAAGCCAAGGTTAAACTGGGTACCATTAGGCGTTTCGAGCGAAAAGCCGGCTCGTCTCTAATCCTCGTCTCTGCCATGACACCGACCCCGGCGGGGGAAGGCAAGACTACGGTTTCTATCGGTCTCGCCCAGGCCCTTGCCCGTTTGGGTAAGTCTACGATAGCGGCATTGCGCGAGCCGTCGCTTGGCCCGGTCTTCGGCAGTAAGGGTGGGGCTACAGGTGGCGGCCGCTCACGTGTGCTACCCGCGGATGATATCAACCTTCATTTTACGAATGATTTCTCAGCGGTGGAGAGCGCTCATAATCTTCTGGCCGCTATCCTCGATAACTCCATTTTTCATGGCAACCCCTTGAATATCGATCCGCGCAAAATCTCATGGCCACGGGTAGTGGACATGAATGACCGATCCCTGAGAAATATTGTCATTGGCCTAGGAGGCTCCACAAATGGTGTCCCGCGCGAGACCGGATTCGATATCGTCCCTTCCAGTGAAATCATGTCGATTCTATGCCTCTCACGCTCATACCAGGAATTGAAGCGTAAGATCCGTAAGATCCTGGTGAGCTTCACCTATGACGACAAGCCGGTGATCGCCGGCGACCTGAAAGTAGAGGGCGCTATAACGGCGCTGCTCAAGTATGCACTGTTACCCAATCTTGTCCAAACCACCGAGGGCGTTCCGGCCATCCTACACGGCGGACCTTTTGCAAACATCGCCCCCGGCGCGAACAGTATCATAGCCACCGATCTTGCGCTGCGTCTGGCAAATTTTGTGGTAACCGAAGCGGGCTTCGGATTTGATCTGGGCGCGGAAAAGTTCTTCGACATTGTGGCCCGCTATGGCGATTTGAATCCCAGGGTGGTCGTCCTGGTGGCAACTATACGGGCTTTGAAATATCATGCCGGGGTACCGCGTGAAGAGTTGGGTACGCCAAATCCGCGCCTGGCTGTACTTGGTATGGCAAATCTTCGGAAACATTACGAAAACATTGCCAAGTTCAATGTCCAATGCATCATAGCACTAAACCGCTTTGCGGAAGATAGTGAGGAAGAGATCCAAGCTGTGATCAAAGCCGCCGAGGCAGAAGGGATGAATATTGCTGTTGCTGATATCTTCAGACATGGAGGCGAGGGTGGGCTTGAACTAGCTGAAAAAACGATCGGACTTGCCGAAAGTGCCCTGGGTACATACCGCCCGCTCTATGAGTGGAATCAACCTGTGGAAGACAAGATCTTCACAGTAGCCAGCGAGATCTACGGCGCGGTCTCGATTGATTACCAGCCGCTTGCCAAACGCAACCTCAACCTCATCAAGAGACTTGGCTATAATAATCTCCCGATCTGTATTGCCAAGACTCAGCAGTCATTGTCTGACAATCCCGCCCTGCTCGGTTTACCCCAGGATTTCATTGTCACGGTGCGAGAGATTAAAATCGCCTCCGGGGCTGGGTTCCTCATCCCTATCACCGGCGAAATATTGCGGATGCCGGGACTGGCAAAGGTACCCGCCGCCTATAACATCGATATAGACGATAACGGGAATATCTTCGGGATTACCTGATAACCATCAATCTATCCGTTTACCAATCTGGCAAACACGAAGAACATAATAGGATCATCAAGTGGGGAAACTATCACTACAGACAAGTCATATTGTATATGGTAACGCGTGTGATCATTTTTAACAAAATGAGACGCCGATGGATAAATTGATAGCGGGGATGAATAAGAGATACAATATTTCTATCGATAGTCTTCAGTAAATCCAACTATCCAAGACTGTATGTTAGTAGGAGAAGTCAATTATCCTGACACTGTCTTTAAGATCAATGCTGGCTAATCTAATATTTCCCCTCTCCTTGCCGAATCTTCCACTGAACTTTGATAATAATAGACAGATAAACCATATATATTGGATAAAAGGCCCTTCAAGTGTCATTTTCTAAAATGTTGTTTTTCACGCATCATAAGTATCTCAGTTGAATTTGGAAAGCATGGCAAAATAGACCTGATTGGCAAGGTCGTTCGGATGAAGGAGGAAGGAGATATGTGGCGTATCTCGATAGACTTGACGGAAACCTATAAGCTGGACACTCTCCGAAAGATATAACTTATCCATCTTCTCCGCCACTCTTCCTAGAATTCTCAAATCATCGAGTCTGAATTGTGTACAAGATTTCAAACGGTAATAATCAAATGAATTGAAATCAAAATTTAAACGTGATATAGATAACTTACAGTAGTTAAATAAACATAAGGGACAATGTTAATCTTTAAAAGGGAATGGGACAATGATCGACTATGGTTTGTTGGCAGCCAAATCATCCGAGATATTTTCCAACCTCTTGTCGGAACTAAGAAGCCTTTGGGATTCGATCCCTTTTCCGGTTTGGATTGCAATC
>JBEKJA010000257.1:0-4811 GCA_050011475.1 Syntrophales bacterium | reverse complement strand
TTATAAATTCTCCTGTGCCCTCAACCCATTCAATACCTGGCATATCATCAAATTTCCTGACCATGAAATGCCTCCTGTCCAAATGTATTTCGGAAAAACCCCATAGAATATTCAATCATGAATAATCATACCTCAAAAAATGAAGGATCGCAGTTGGCCAAACGGTTCACCTTTCTCCGGCTCAACCATCCTGCCAATGGTGCAGATATCCTTAGTAAGCCTACATAGATGGGTTCAATTACCGGCAAAAGAATCTTCATGGCGGGATTCAGCGTTCTCGCAAGTGGAAATGACAGTATGGCCAATACCCAAATAAGGGGAATGACCATCATTATAAAGACCTGCTCCGGTCTGAACCATGCACGGAACCGCGCATCATCTTTCCGACCTCTCCATCCCTTCCCTGAACTTGCAGGTAATTCTGAATAATCGAATTGCTCATGGTGCCAGTTGAAATAATAGCGGTAAAACATCTTTCTCCACTTTATGAGGATCAATGGGTTTACTATGATATGTCGAGATATTGTCTTGATGAGTGGTGTCGACATGTGTGTTAACGCACCAAGGCCCCAACCACTATGTACAAGTTTTTTCAGTTTCTTGAGGTCGTGTTCCTTCTGTGCATATCTCAGATTGAAGCGGTTTTTACCCGATATGGACCACTGGAGTATTGGATGAGCCTTTATCTTTTTGTCATATCTCGAAAGAAACGAACATGAGGTGTCGTTTGCCTTCAGCGCCTCAATGGCAACATCGGCAGCTATTTCGGCGGAGATCCATGCTTGAGGCACTCCATCACAGAGTTCCGTACTTTCCAATCCTGCGACATCACCCACCAGTATCATGCCGTCAGTGTGGTTCGGCATGGACCGGAGTTCCCGATTCAGGCCCACGAAAATTTCAAAGTTTTCCCACATATGTGCCCTGAGCCGGGCATGGGGCGCCACATCTTCCTTCCACCAAGCTAGTTTTGAAGTGATGTTATTATGATATTCCGCCAAAATCTTTCTGAGGTTAGGAACATTGGAAGAAGCCATACGGAGGCACTGGTCATGCATATAATGGATGCTATTCCTGTAAGGCCAGACCATAAGTCCGTTTCCATGACCCAGCGGGGGTGCACACCTCTGCTCGTCCCAGCCCCAGCAGAACCGTAATGAAAAACCGAATATCTCATCCAGACGGTCTTTCGGCATTTCATAGTCATAGACATCTGCTAGTGAGATCGTCTCTGGTGGGTATCTTTTTCGAACCCCTGCCTTGACCGCCACCAGCCCCTGAGACCCTTCTGCATTTATCACAATCCGCGACCGGATCTTTTCTCCGGTTTCCGTAATGAGGCCTTTTACACACCCGGCTTCCATGATGACGTCCGTCACCACCGTAGATGTCCTGAGTTCTGCTCCTGATTCGATTGCCTTGCGTGCTTCCCATTCACAAAAGGGCTTGCAGTATGCGTTATAACCAAAGGCATAGATGGGTGAAAAGGGCTTTGGTATCTTTAACGAGTCATCAATCTCTATATCACCTTTTTCAATATCCTTTATAATATAGTTGATTATACCATCCACCGGCCTTTCTATAGGCGGATTTCCGTCACGAATGAACGCAGGACCGAAAAGAAATCCGTATATTGGTATGGTGAGACCCGAGATCACCTTCTCCCCGACGTTTTCAGACCTTTCTATCATTAAGGTTCTCAAACCTGCATCGGCACATTTCTTAGCGGCAACCGGTCCCCCGAACCCGGCACCAACAACTATTACATCATATTCATATTCCATCGTTTCTGCCTCGTTCCCGTAGGTTAGCCGGATGAATACCACCAACTTGCGCATCTTACTTTATCGTCCCCATCTAGGGGAACAGATGATATCGTGCTCGAAACAGGACAACCACAGTGAGGACAAGCCGGTCCTTTATCAGATAATTCCCTTTGACAGTCTGGACATCATATCAGTGCCATACCCCCGCCTTTCATCTAATACAGCATTAGTTAGAGCAATTAACTCAATGGGTAAAAAACACAAAACCCCGCCATCTTTCGATTACGGGGTCTCAGTAATCTTCCATATCAGCCTCATATACGGTTAAGGGGGATGGGATCTTTATTTAAACTGTTATTAGATTCAGAATATAATGATTTACATCTTAAATCTGAACGATCATGATGTCTTGGTTTGTTTCTTCAGCCATATCTCAATATCTTCGGCCACTTTTTGCCACCCTGTTTCCAAAATGATTGAATGCGCATGATCTGGATATTCTTTGAAAGTGCTGACCGCTTTATACTTCTTTGCTACATTTTTCACAACCGATGCCGGTGTGATCCTATCTTGTGATCCTGCAATGATTAGGACCGGGCAGGTTACTTTTGATTCATCAACGTTCGTTGCCTGATTAGGATCCAGCAGCCAAAACCCAATTTCAGAAGCAGCTCTGCCTGACTCATAAACCACTTGGCTATATTTAGCGCACTGCATTTCGGGGGATAGCAAGTGCATTTGTGAATATACGAAGGCATCAAAAGACAGACGCATGGGTTTTTTCCAGAAGCCCGGTTTTATCATAACACTGAAGAAACTCTTGATGACAGATGGTTTCAGCGCAAGTATTCCTCTCGGTGAAGCAGGGGCGATCATGACTGCAGTCTTTGCTAAACCGCGACTTGCCAAAATCTGTGTAAGGAGCCCTCCCATGGAGTGTCCCATGATGATTGGCTTATCACCCAGCTTCCGGATTTCCCCTTTGAGGTCATTTGCATAATCGAGGATACTAGTCGTGCCCAGCCGGGAATCCGGGAGCGAATTCGGGTCCATTTCATGATACCTCAGGGTTGTTGACACACAGCGATAACCTTTATCTCCAAAATATTTGACATAATTTTCCCAGTACCAACCTCCCGCCCACATACCATGGATCATGAAAATCGTATCTGCCATAGATTCCTCCTTCCGACCTCATGGTTTTATATCGAATGCATAAAAAACCCCGCCATCTTTCGAGTAACGGGGTTTCAATAATCAGTCCATAACACCCTCATGGAAAATTGAAGGATCTGGAACTTTTATCTAGATTGCTATATATAAATTTTCTAATATAACGATTTACAATAGAAATCTACAATAAAAAGTAAATTATACAGCTTAGCGGTTTCAGGAAGACATTGTTTGGTGCACTTTTGGTACAGTAAATATTGTAACTATATGATTTTATATATCGGTCGTCCGATTCGACTACTGCTGCCAAAATGACCTTTGAATATCGAGTTTCTATTAACCATTATTTCCAAAAATCATCACCCTTCTATTTACCCAGCGTTGAAAGATTCGGAGAAAGAGGCGGAAGTCGACTCCTATTTGGCGTGGAAAAACTAAAAATAAAAAACCGCCCCACCCGAAGATGAGGCGGCTCAGAGATAGTAAACAGTAGTTTTTAAGAAGTCCGATTGCGAGTGGCTTCTACTTGACGGCGTCCTTCAAACCCTTTCCGGCTTTGAATACGGGGACCTTCTTTGCAGCTATTTTGATCTCCGCTCCCGTCTGAGGATTTCTACCTTTGCGAGCCTTTCTTTTGGCTACACCAAATGTGCCGAATCCAATGATCGTTACATCACCGCCCTTTTTTAGTGCTTTCTGCATTGCTGAAAATATCGCGGATACTGCTAACTCAGCTTCTTTCTTACTGCAGGTTACTTTTGCCACTTCATCGATCAATTGTGCTTTGTTCATTCTATACCCTCCTTGTCTTGAATTTTGTAAAAATTATCAAATGATTTCAAAAATTCAACAAACAAATGATTAGAGGCGATGCTCACCCCCTTTCGATTGCATAGGGTTTGAAGGTTACTCCTTACTATTAAATCTTTGAGATGGTTGTCATCAGTAATAGACATTTTCTCACCATGTCAAGCCCGATTATTGGCAGGACACCAATTAGTTACAATACCTTATGGAAAATTTGATCATTTCAGAGTAGCATTACCTGAGGCTATATGAAAATGCATACTCTAAGGTGTATTGACTACTAGCACTCCTGTTTCTATTGATGGTGAGGTCATTACACAGATGAATAGAGTTGAACAGGCTGCTGAAACACAGAGCATTATGATGGGATATATCTTGTGGATCTTTGGTTTTACGGGTTCGGAAAGATATTACTATGGTAAGCCGATTTCAGGTACAATCTACTTTTGTACATTTGGTCTGCTGGGCATTGGCTGGTTTCTGGATCTTTTTCTCATTCTATCCATGGCACGAGAAGCCGATTTGAGATTTACGGAGGGTAAGATAAATTATGATGTTGCTTGGATACTGCTTACCTTTCTGGGTATATTTGGAATACACCGGTTTTACATGGGCAAATGGATCAGCGGTATCTTATACTTATTTACACTTGGTATCTTTGGGATGGGCTACATCTATGATTTCTGGACACTGAAGGATCAAATTACTGTTGTTAATAAGGCTACTAGTTAATCATAAAATTCATTCCAAGGAACATCCATGAATATCAACAACTACAGAGGATTTCAGATCCAAGTTTACAGTAAAGGAACCCGAATCATTGCTGAGGTCTACCGAATGGAAAAACTCATCCATACAATTCAGGATTCAAATGAACAGGGTGAACATTTCCGGAACAATTTGATGGCACTTGAAGCAGCAAAAGAATGGATAGATCACACATACCCTAAAAATAAGATCAGATATGTTGGCGAGATATGATAGGTTGGGTTAATTTTTTTAGCGTATATTCAAATACTGAATTTCAAGCTTCCCGGGAAGTCTTGATATACTGAAAAAGTCCCG
>JBEKJA010000256.1:0-4833 GCA_050011475.1 Syntrophales bacterium | reverse complement strand
CAAGGTGTCCCATGGCTTTTTTCATCGTCTCGGCGCTGGCAATGAGATGGGGAAGAAAATATACCTTCCGATCAAATAATTCACCAACCTGTATAATGGTGGGGATCATGGTTTCATCCACCAGGGAGGATGCTGCAGTACCTGCAGTAATGGCTTTATCCACAAGGTCGAGGACATCTTCACGGTTTCCATCCATGATAGCCTGCGCAACCTTTCCCTCCGGTGTTTCATTCTCAATGGAAACCATTTCCCCGAATGACGGGGGACGCTGTGAAAAATGGGCTATATATACTGAAGCATTTCTATCTTTCCTGGTTAAAACATCACCTGCCCGCTTGAGGGCCATGAGTTCCTGGCTTGCCGGATTTGCAATAGCCATGGTCAATCCGGATGCCTGCGCCATGGATATGAATGCACCATTGAGCCACCGCCGCTCCGGCAGGCCGAACGAAACGTTTGACAAGCCAAGGATGGTCCGGCAATGGAATTGATCTGTACACCAGGCTACAGTACGGATGGTCTCCATGGCAGTTTCGGGATTGGATGCAACCGTCATGACTAGACCATCCACTACAATGTCTTCCTTTGTGAAGCCATGGTGCTGTGCTTCCCTGAACGTTTCACGGACAATCGCTTGACGCCGCAGACACGTCTCAGGAATTTCACCTTCCATGATGGGAAGGAGGATAAACATTGCACCATACTTGGCTGCCATGGGAAGCAGGCAATCCTTTTTTCCCTTTTCTCCGGAGATGGAGTTGATAATAGCGCGGCCGGGATAAAGCCTCAATGCCGCCTCAATCGTTTCAACCTTTGAAGAATCGATGGAAAGCGGCAATCCGGTTGCCGTGGAAAGCACACCTATAACTTTGCGAATGGTACTGACTTCATCGATGCCGGGAACACCGACATTGACGTCCAGGAGATCGGCTCCAAAACTCTCCTGCTCCCTGGCCATTTTTCTCACAAGCCCTGTTTTCCCGGCGAGAAGTTCAGCCTGAAGATCTTTTTTGCCGGTCGGGTTGATCCGCTCCCCGACAATCAGGGTGGGAGCTTTTGGATCAAGAATCCGGTATCGTCTTGCCGAGGCCACGGCACTGATGGATTTACGCACGGGCAATGCGGGTTTGAAGCCTGCCAGGTGTTTTTTGACTTCGGAGATGTATTCTGGTGTCGTTCCACAACAACCCCCCAGTAAATTCACCCCGGCTTCCGCGAAAGACAGCCCAAATTTTCCAAACGTCCGGGCATCCATGTCAAACACGGTTTTCTTCCCGATCAGCCTGGGCATACCGGCATTGGGTTTCGCGACCAGCGGTACCGTGGCGAAGGGTTTCATGGCGGCAATGTGCGGGATCATGGCCTCAGGACCAGTGGAGCAGTTGCAACCAACAGCATTTGCCCCCAGGCTTTGCAATGTTATAAGGGCTGTGACCGGATCGGTGCCGCTGAGGGTTTGGCCGCTTTGCTCGAAAGTCAGGGTGACCATGACAAACTTGTCCGTTATCTCACGCACTGCCAGCAATGCTGCCCGCGCTTCCTGGATATCTGTCATTGTTTCGATGACAAAAAGATCCACTCCCCCTTCAAGCAGCCCCTTGATCTGTTCCTTGAAAACTCCCACGGCCTCTTCAAATGGCAGGTCGCCGAAGGGTTCCACCAGGTGCCCTGTCGATCCGATGTCCCCGGCAAGCAGAGTATTTTTTCCGACAGCCTGGCGAGCCAGGTGAACGAGATCCCGGTTTATCTCATATGCATGGTCCAAGTTGTATTGGTTGAGCTTTAAGCGGTTGGCCCCGAAGGTGGAAGTATAGATGATGTCAGAACCAGCGTTGGCATAACCGGCATGAATATCCAGGATAATGCCGGGATTTTCCAGACACCAGGATTCAGGACAGACACCTGCCGGCATACCCCGGTGCTGAAGCTCGGTTCCTGAGGCTCCGTCCAGGATCAGGATACGATGCTTGAGCAGGCGTTTTATTTTACCCCTCTCGTTATCCAACCTGTATTCCCTCGATTCTCGTAATAGCCGTGACTGATTTTTCCGGTACCAGCATGAACCTCTCAGTGATCCTGATGCCGATCTGTTCCAGATGAAGCAACCTATGCATGGCCTGTTGGTTTTTCAAGTCAAAATCTCCATAACCGGCAGAAAATCGTTTTCTAGGCAGAGCCTTGTTTTCCCGCCGAAGGCTTCCATTCATATAAGCCATGATCCAATCAAGTGCAACATCCGTTATCTCACTGGCAGTGGCATCGAGGATGACCCCGCGGACAAAATCACGGCCCTTTGTATCTTCACGTATCTCTTCAACGACTGTGCTTCCGGCTGTAGCTGCCATGAGGAGCACTTCCCCGCAATTTCCCAGAAACGCAGAGAGGCGGTGGCTTTCGAAAATGGTTCCATCAGCCAACTCAACCTGCGATGGCTGTCTATTCCGGATGGCAAGTCTGCGGATCGCGCCCTGGATATGAACCAGCGAGAGGGCCTCTTCAATGTATTTATCGATCTGTTTCTTTCTCTCTTCCGGGAGATGGGTGGTTCCTTTACGGTAACCAAGGCGCCTGTAAATTTGTTTCCAGGGGGTCTGCACGGAGACGGTTCGAAAAAAATGGGTGTCATTCGCGTTATCAGGCATGATTCTCAATTGCAAGGCTTACTCAAGAATTTTTTTCACAACCGCTTCACCCATTGTATCGGTGCCAACCGCCTGCTTTCCCTTTTGCTGAATATCAGGAGTCCGCAACCCGTCCTTCAGACAGGCGCGGACGGCGGCTTCAATCTTCGCAGCCTCATCGGGATAATGGAAAGAATGGCGAAGCATCATGGCTGATGACAGGATTGCTGCAATCGGATTGGCTGTATTTTTTCCTGCAATATCCGGTGCTGAGCCGTGTATCGGCTCGTATAATGCCGTTTTCTCACCCAGGCTTGCAGACGGGAGCATGCCAATCGATCCGGTGACCATGGAAGCCTCATCGCTGAGGATATCACCGAACAAATTGCTTGTCACAATCACGTCGAACTGTGCTGGGTCACGGATCAACTGCATGGCGCAGTTGTCCACATATTGGTGCTCCAGTTTCACTTCCGGATAGTCCCACCCAATCCGTGTCATGACGTCGCGCCACAATTTCGAAGACTCCAGGACATTCGCCTTATCCACAGAGCATATATGCCTGCGGCGCTTTGATGCCAGTGAAAAGGCCATCCGGCCGATCCGATCGATCTCCTCCTCTGAATAAACAAGAGTGTTGACTCCAATACGCATGCCATTCACTACTTTGATGCCGCGCGGTTGACCAAAATATAGCCCCCCCGTCAACTCCCGGACGATCATGATGTCGACATCCCGAATGATATGTCTTTTCAGCGGGGAAGCGCCCAGAAGATCTTCAAATAGGATCACAGGCCTGAGATTTGCGTATAACCCCAGTTTCTTCCTGAGATCCAGGAGTGCCTGCTCGGGGCGCAGACGACTATCAAGAGATTCCCACTTTGGACCGCCTACCGCTCCCAAAAGAATGGCGTTGCTTTCCAAAGCCAGTGCCAGACTTGTATCAGGAAGAGGATGGCCTGAATGATCAAAGGCCGCTCCGCCGATCAGGCCTTCATGAAAATCAAAAGCGAAATCCGAATATCCAGACACAGCATTCAATACCCGTATTGCCTGCTGTGTCACTTCTGGGCCGATGCCATCTCCTTTGAAAACGGCGATTTTATATCTTACTTTTGCCATGTTCCTTGATCAGGTGTAAGACCAGGCCGCCGTCACGGATGAGGGCTTCCATGAATGGCGGAATGGGATCGATGGTAAATACTTCCTCCTGCTCCGCTATGATGATCTGTCCGATCCCGCTGTCAATTTCGATGACCTGTCCCTCCTCGACACGGTCCCAGAGAGTGGGTGCATCAAAAATCGGCAATCCCATGTTGAAAGCATTCCTATAAAAAATCCTTGCGAAACTCTTTGCCACAACACAGGAAATTCCTGCTGCCTTGATGGCAATGGGTGCATGTTCACGGGATGATCCGCAGCCAAAATTTTCACCGGCAACGATGATGTCTCCCGGCCGAATTTTTTGCGGGAAATTCGGAGCTGCATCTTCCATGCAATGGGCGGCAAGGTAAGCAGGGTCCGATGTAGTCAGGTATCTCGCCGGTATGATGGCATCCGTATTGATGTGGTTGCCGAATTTCCAGATTCTACCGGTAATCTTCATGTTTCCTCTCTCACAACTCATCAGGGCCGGCTATGCGTCCAAGAACTGCAGAAGCAGCGGCCACAGACGGGTTGGAGAGGTACACCTCGCTTTTAGGGTGTCCCATTCTGCCGACGAAATTACGATTGGTCGTGGCAATGACCCGTTCACCTTCCGCCAGAATTCCCATGTGTCCGCCCAGACATGCACCGCAGGTGGGCGGTCCCATAACCGCATGCGCGTCCAAGAAGATGGCGATGAGCCCTTCTTCGAGAGCCTCACGGTAAACGGCGGGAGTCGCCGGCACGATGATGAGACGGACATCGGGATGAGCCTGCCTGCCTTTCAATACTTCTGCAGCGTTTCTGAGATCTTCAATGCGGCCATTCGTGCAGGATCCGATATACGCCTGGTCAATCGGAACATCGCCAACATTGCGAATCGACCTAACGTTGGAGGGCTGATGGGGGAATGCCACCTGGGGTTCGATATGGCTTGCATCGATTTCGATGACCGATTCGTAATGTGCGTCCGAATCAGAAGCATACATGGTCCAAGGACGCCTTGCGCGATACATGATGTACTCCCTTGTGACCTCGTCGGGCAGGAAAATACCGTTTTTCGCTC
>JBEKJA010000255.1:0-4837 GCA_050011475.1 Syntrophales bacterium | reverse complement strand
CGGTTTAAGGCAATGCTGCACCGTGGTTGATGCCACTGGCAGGTCAAAAGATTTAATAACAGGGACTCCATTGCATGAAATGAGGAGCGCCGTCAGTATTAATACAGGAATACTCCATCCGGCACGCAGAATATCTTCATTCCACTTTCCTGAATATCGATTCGCTGATGTTCCCATTTATTTGCACATTATTGAACTCAAAAAGTGTATAATCCACCTCACTTTCATAAATTTTGACGGATTTTATAATTCCCGCCCGGTCAGATGCCAGGGTAATCACGATGCGTGATATCATATCCGAAAGCGTCTTTTCCCTGGGAGAAAGGATAATCTTCGTTTCTGTTTTTGTTTGCAGGGTTGCCGAAAAATGCTCATTTGCAGTGAATTGTCCCTTGCTCCATCGGCTGATTTCCTGGAGAACGAATTGCATCGGCTGAATGGACCCGCTTGCATCCTCGATAAAGCCTTTGCTACCCATGGTATACCTTTTAATGCTGTTTTTGCTCATCATCAATACGCTCCTCACAGGCGACATATATTCCCATCTCACCGAATCCGGCGGTTGAAAATAAAAATGCCCCCTGGAAACGAGAGGCTTGGACAGGATTTTCAAGTGCTTTAATTGAGTGAAGTCAGCGGAGATTGAAGTGACCTTTTCTGATTCTCTCTTAATATCTTCCCAAGTACGTACCCATCCTATCATCAAAAAACACAAAAGGAGCACCGCTGTCAATAACTTGACCATTTTTAATCTGCCTGTATTGACACAATTTTTATGCACTGCTTCCTTGTTAAAACATCCCACCATTGACGGATATCACCTGCCCTGTAATGTAAGACGCGTCATCGGAACAGAGAAAACGGACGACCTTGGCGACTTCCTCCGGCATGCCAATCCTTGCCATAGGAATGATTTCCTTGATCCTGTCCACTGGCGCTGCCTTAATCATGTCCGTATCAATCAATCCCGGTGCAACAACATTAACCCGAATGCCTAACCTTGCAACTTCGGATGCCACAGAACGATTTGCGGCAATCAGCCCGGCTTTGGCTGCCGCATAATTTGCCTGGCCCCTGTTCCCGAGTAAAGCCGCTGCAGATGAAATGGAAACAATTGATCCTCTTCTCTTTCTAACCATGGCTTTGATGATCGGTTTCGTTACATTGTAAAAACCTTTCAGGGTTGTTTGAATCACCGAATCCCAATCTTCCTCCGGCATCATTAAGAAGAGGCCGTCGGCATTGATGCCGGCATTATTCACCAGGATGCGAATTTCCTTGCCCTGCGAAAGTATCTCTTTCATTGTCCTTGCCGCTTCCTCTGAATTACCGACATCAAAGCGGTATGCATCGGCGCATCCACCTTTCGCTTGAATCATCTCCAGTGTTTCCTTGGCAAACTGATCATGGGATTTGTATGTGATGATGATCTTATATCCGGCCTCGGACAACTCAAGTGCAATAGCCCTACCAATACCACGGCTGCCTCCCGTCACCAAGGCAATCTGCTCTTCATTCATATTACTCCGCTCCTTGATAGCGACCATGGCGATGATATGCCCCCAGGCCATGACCGAAGCACCTGGATCTGTATGCGGCAGACGAGATCCATTCCCATCATGACCTCTCCATTGACGACATTATAATTATCAATGCTATCCAGATTTCTTACCGTTGAGATGAGCACGGTATCAACGGGTATCTGATCCAAAAAAAAATCGGCGCCTTTTACGCCGACTAGCCAGCCCTTGCCTCCACCACCTTTCGCTGATTTGCTTTTCCAGCTGATATGGACTGCTGTGGTCTGGGCCACAATCTCGATAAGAACAATAGGATCAACAAAGGATTCCTGATAAAGGGGCCAGCGATTTGAAACTTTAGCAGACGTTACAGCCATATCGGTATTTATGCTTAGAATCTCTTCGATCAACTTCATCCTTCCGCGGTGCGGGATCAATGTTTCTATGTCCATCGGGAAATCTCGCTATGCCCTTCATCACATTAAGCCATGGTCTCAATGCGCCATATGATAACGGCTTTTCAATTCTGTTAAAAATTTATCCAATATGATAACAGTTTTATAACTAAAGTGAAAAGACAAAGAAAGTCAAGGGGGATTATCGGTTCTTTTTATTCAGGACGATGATGGAGTATGAGTTGATGAACGTTTTTCAAACAAATGCTTGGACGTGTTTACTGCCGCTGCTTTCCTCCCGCTGATAAAGTCGGATATATTTTGCCTGTGATTATGGAAAATGAAAATGGCTGTGGCTATTACCCCCATTGTCGCCGATATCCTGTATTTACAGGCCATGATCGTTCCGACGGCGAGCACAGTAATCATAAAAAACGAAGCTATAAAGGGAATGCGGATGATTTTGTATACACCTATCCAGACAACGGCGGATATGCCTGCCGAAAGGGGTGATATTAACGCCGTAAATCCCAGATAGCCGGCAACACCTTTTCCACCCCGGAAGTGGTGAAAACAGGGATACCGATTTCCCACTATAAAGACAAATCCCATCCAGGGGACATCATTTGTTGCAAGCCAGTGGAGGGCGGCCCAAGAGATGGTCAGCGCCCTCCCGATATCCAGTAAAAATACCATTCCTGCAACAAATAAGCCGGCCTGACGATATACGTTCATCACACCGGCATTTCCGCTGAACCTGTTTCTCGGATCATCCTTGCCAAGTAACCCGAAGACAAGGATGGAAAAATTGATTGAGCCAACAATATAGGCTGCGGGTAAGAGTATCGCCAAGGTCATAATATTTTATACTTAAGAATTTTTTTCACACTCGTGATATCTATCGGCTTATTATTTTTTCTTAACCAGGGTAAACACATGATCGTCAACAGAGTCGTGAAATGCTACATATTGCGTTCCTTTAACAGTCAGATAACTTTTATTCCGTCCGACGGCATCAACATGAACATGCTGCCATGATTCGGCAAGTGGCCTGTCTGTGGCCTTTGTTACCCCTTCCTTAATAGACCAGATGCGGATGGATGCATTGAGGATCCCCAGCGGAGAATCTTCCGTCAGGGCAATCTCTTTGTCTTCCATAAAGTACCTGCGGATTTTAATGATCCTTTCGGAAATCTCTTCAACATCCACACCGATTGCTTCATCATCGGCAACGGCAATGGCAAAACGTGAATCGTGTGACACGGAACAGAATATGGGACCTTTCTCGACCGGGACGGGACAAGCGGGGTGGACTCCATCGGCCATCAATGTTTGTATGTCCTCGGCCGGCGTCAAGGTGTCCCTGTCCGCCAGCTTTCTTGATAGGCGCTTGAGGGATAGGCGCGCCGCCAGATAACGTCTCTGCCTTGTCTTCCCCATCCTTTCAAAGCGCCTGCGTTCAGACAGGGAAAGGGCTTTTGCGGCGAATTCACTCAAGGTACGCTTATCGATGACCGCCATCGCTTTACAATGCTCCATCATGACAGAAAGGGGATTTTCCCCTTCAACCTGTATCCATTCAGGGGATTTGGCACGGCCGCCAGATACGTCTTTCATCATCATGCCTATAATCTCCTCACGAAGATCCCCCTCGGCATCATAGATCCAGATGTCGAATTGAAGAGCATTGCCCAATGAAGAAACAGGCCTAATAATGAAGCGGTAGAGCTCTCCTGGCACTGTCGGTTTGACGATATGGCGCTCCTTAAAAGCAACGGGAAAGGTCAAAATATTATGGAATCGCGCCCCCCAGGCACAGGCGGCATGGAGTGCCCCGTCAAAAGGAAAAGGGGAGCCCAGGGGAGATGAAAGCGCTGGATGCTCCGCTGCTTGAACATCACCTATGGCACCATTATCGGAAATGAAGAGACTGCCTTTGATGTTTTGGTAAGCGGGGCCAAAGGTTATAAGCTCGCTGTATAATTTCTTGTTGTGAATTTCAAGACAAACGCCATCCAGGGCTGCTGCCATATCCATAGGCAATCTGGCATTTCGCTTTATGAGGTCTGTGAACTCGACCATAGTATGGACTTTTGTCCTAGTCACGGTTGTGCCCTTGATTAATCCGGTAGTCATCAATTTGGAAGACAGATGACCATCATTAAAGATCTCCAATTCATGGTATGCGTCAATGGTTCGGATGTCTTTAGGGATTTGCAAAAATCGCACGAAGGAGGCACAGCGCATGGATCGGACGGACGCCTCAGGGCGATATGACTGGGTGGAGCTTGCCAATTGCTGGAGACTTTCTGCAGCAGGCAGGATGATGTTACCGAAAAAACAGTGATCCTTAAGATAGGGAGAAACAGGTATCGTCAGAGTAAGACGAACCTTGGTTGCCACATCAGTGGAATCCTTTACAAATGAAGGGGAGATGTTCATGCTGAAAGACCTTTAGAGGTCACTTTACCGTTGAGGACATTATTTTTTTCCTGTCTGGTAAATTCCTCCAGGTCGTCAAAACTATTCATATTCACCAGTCGCAGGAGTTCTTTTTGGTACATCTTCTCCCAGCCATGTTTTCTGATTTCCCGATCCATAAAGAACTTCATAATGGGCTTGACCAGGTACAACCAGACAGCCGTCCATATGCGGCCCTGGCTTCTGGCAAAAGGTGAGGGCTGCCACCAGCCGGCGGCAGTCTGACGAAAATACCAAAAGGCATATTGTAGCTGTTCGGTTTCCAGATGTCTTGTCTTTGTATTAGCCCAAATACCATTATACCGCTCATAATGATCATAATTGGTAACCAGTCCTTCATTGATCAATTGTTCCCTGATGATTGTTTTGGGAAAGGGTGAAAGCATTTGGCAGTATGAGGCGTCGATCTCCAGCTCTTTCATGAATAAATAGTTTCCTTTG
>JBEKJA010000254.1:0-4850 GCA_050011475.1 Syntrophales bacterium | reverse complement strand
AAGGAGGGAAGCTGGCATAATCCATCATATTGTCATCCGTTTCCTGATGAATGTCTCCTCTCTTGTCATCGAGGATATAGGCGTCAATATGATTACCGTTCCCCGCGAGCAGTGCCTGGAAACTATCAGCAGCCTTGAGTCTGTCAAGGGAATGAGAATAGCCGCGGGTTTTACCGTAAAGATAAAGGAACTCGCCGGTGGCATCAGGGGATGCTCTCACCTGGTGGCGCTTCTGACCTCCATGGCTCCGGCGGCCGTTCAAGCTTACGGCGTATATCAGTTGCAGAAACCGTTCGATCAGGGTTCACCGACAGAAAATATGTTTGAGTTCATCATAGACACCTGCCGGACATGGCGAAAGGATGGCCCCCTTGTCAAGGGGTATCTCGATTCCGGCAGGTAGCCTGGCAAGATCTCCTGCTGCATTATTTTCTTGATAATGTATCGATCGTTCGATATATATAATCCAAGCCTAAATCTTCCTATTCATATCATTGTGAAGGTGCTTCCTCTTTTCTTTTTCAATTGAAAGGGCGTTTTTGTGAACGATCCAAATGAGCAAAAGAAAAGGCTTCTAGAAGTAGCGACGAATCTGTTTTCATCCAAGGGATTCGAGGGTACATCCATCAGGGATATTGCCCGTGATATGGGAATGAGCATTTCCAATATCTATTACTACTTCAGAAACAAAGAAGGTCTGCTTTCCGCCATTCTCACTAATAACTCCGAGCAGCTGCTGTTTGCATTGAAGCAGGTCCTGCATCGGGAAAAAGAATCCCTGATGCGTTTTAAGACTCTTTTGATCACACATCTGCAACTATCCGGTGAATATCCGAAAGAAGCAAAAATCTTTTCCATGAACGAGGAGCACTTTACCCCGGAAGGCAAGATGCTAAGCTGGCGGATTCAACGTGAGATCCTTGACATCTACATCAAAGAACTGCAGACCCTTAGAACAATGGACATCGTCCATTGCAAAAGCGTCACGGTGGCTGCGTTTAATATACTCTCAGTCGTTAACTGGTTTCCTCGATGGTACCTGCCGGACGGTAAATTGTCTCTGGACGAAGTTACCGATGAAATCCTGAACTTTGTTATGCATGGTATCCTGGGTACAAAAGTCGGGGGATAAAAGACTGCTGAAAAATACAGTGCCAGAGGGGGGAAGGCATGGGATACACGATAGATATCGATACCGGCGGTACCTTCACAGACGGTTTTTTTGTAGATGGAGTTCACTCGGAAACAGTCAAGGTTCCTACGACACCTCACGATCTGACAGTATGTTTCTTCGAATGTATTAAGGCCGGAGCGTCCCGTTTCGGTGTTGCCGTGGATGATCTCCTTTATAATACGGATGTGATCCGCTTTTCCAATACTATCGGCACCAACACTATCATCCAGCGCGACGGCAACAAAATCGGTCTGCTTGTCACTGCAGGCAGGGAACATCTTGCACCGGCGATGGTCAGCGACGGCATAGAGGCCCTTCTGCAGAAGGACATGGTATCGGGCATCGAAGAAAGTGTCGCGCCATCGGGTGATGTCCTCAAGGTGCCCGATGAACAGGTTGCCCTGAAAAGCGCGCAATTATTGATTGATCGGGGGGCGCAGTGTCTAGTTATCGCATTCGCGAATTCGGAATTCAATCCGGCAAACGAACGGCTGGTGCGCCAGGTTATCAAGCGCGAGTATCCGAATGATTACCTTGGATCGCTCCCGGTGTTCCTATCCTGCGACATATCAAGTCGATCCGGAGAAAGAGAGCGCATCAATGCGGCAGTGCTCAATGCCTATATCCACGCTAAACTGGTTCGATTGCTGTATAAGGCGGGAGATGATTTGCGCCAGCGTCTATACCGCAAAAACCTGTTTATCGTGCACAACAACGGTACGGTGGCCAGGGTATCCAAAACAAGAGCCATCAATACCCTGAATTCCGGCCCTACAGCAGGATTACTGGGTTCACAGCTCATCGGTCGTCTTTACAAAACCGACAATCTTATTTCGGTGGATATGGGTGGAACCTCTCTTGACATTGGATACATTAGACATGGACAGGCAAGCTTTACTTTGGCTCCTGATATCGAGGGGTTCCCAATCAATATTCCCATGTTCTCCATACGGGCCATCGGTGCAGGGGGCGGTTCCATCGCAGCAATCCATAAAGGGAAACTGCGGGTGGGGCCCCAGTCGGCGGGAGCGCTTCCAGGCCCGGTCTGTTTCGACCTGGGAGGAACCGAGCCCACTGTTACGGACGCTGACCTTATCCTGGGCATCCTTGACCCGGAATATTTTCTTGGCGGTGCCATGAAACTCAACCGGGATGAAGCGAAAGCAGCGGTGGAAGGCAAAATAGCCAAGCAGCTTGGAACATCCGTGGAGGAGGCAGCACTGGCCGTCAGAAATAAGATCGATGAAGCGATGGGTCATGAAATCGCTAAAATCCGCAAGACGGTTTGGACGGATGAAAATCCGCTTCTTGTCGTATACGGAGGTGCCGGACCTACGCATTGCTGCCACGTTGCAAAGCTTGCCGGACTCAGGAAAATCGTTATCACTCCGTATTCCGCAGTGTTCTCGGCATTCTCTTCCTCCAGCATGGACGTCGGCCATGTTTATTACAGGCGCGTGAACATGCCTCTTCATGAGGGATCTGACCTCAAAGTTCTTGCCGGGTACGTAGCGGCCATGCGCGGAGAGGCTGAACGTGACATGCGGGGTGAAGGTTTTCCGATCGACAGGGTTGCCTTCAAGCTTGAGGTTTATGGAAGAAGGGGTGATGACGGTATGGAAATCAAGCTTCCGGTAGACCTGGACTTCCATGAAGATCCGCTGAAAATCGCAAAAGCATCGCAGCAGGCTGCCAGTGCTTTTGCCGATGCAGAATTATCGGCAGGCATGGTCACTCTGACCATGGTGAGTCTGCAGGCACAGGCGGAAGTATCGCATCATAAGTTTTTCAAGCTGCCGTCCGGCCCGGATGGTATTGAAAGGGCTCTTAAAGGAACAAGAAGCATCTTTCTCGACAGTGAGTCAGGATTCACAGATATCCCCATCTACGACAGGATGAAATTGACTCACGGACATCGGGGCAAGGGGCTAATGCTGATCGAATCCGAGCAGACCACGACCCTTATTCCGAGGGGATGGAATATGACGGTGGACGAATACAACAATATGTTTCTGGAGGACGTGTCATGACCAAACGGGTAAGGATTACGGAATATCTGGAGATTGATCTGAAGACCGAGCAATGGTGCTGTCAGAGATGCAGTACGCCCCTTATCGGAGCCAGGGAAAACTATAAGAAGGGATGCATCGTTACTGAACGGCCTCTGCAGGAAGTCCATCCTCCCCTGAACGAGGGACAGATCTACAGCTTCTGCCCAGACCCCGACTATTGCCGGTTGATCGAGTTTTACTGCCCGAATTGCGGGGTGATGATCGAGAACGAGTATCTTCCACCCGGCCACCCCATTACCCATGAAATCGAATTGGATATTGATTCTCTAAAACTTCGGTACGGGGCGACAGGTGATGGAAACCGGTAGCAGCCTTTTCAGCAAATTCATCAAGAACGACCGCTTGCCCCGGTTCATGTTCATGCCCCTGATTGGTGACCTGGCAGCCAAAGTTGGTGGATTATCTTACAGGGAAATGTGCATGGATCCGACGCAATGGGCCAACAGCCTCATGAAGACGGCGGATCTTTTTGATTTGGATGGTGTAGTGGCGGGATTTGATTTCAGCATTATGGCGGAAGCATGCGGCAGCGAAATAACCTGGGACAATGATCAGCCCCGCATCACGGCTCCCCCAGGCGCATTGAATCCGACACCCGAAGACAACGTCCGGCTTAAGACTGTCATAGAGACAGCCAGACGGCTATTCCAGGTATGCCATAACCAGCGGGTCTGTATAGCCGCCATGACCGGTCCCATCACACTGGCATACCAGCTCTTCGGCATGAACGATTATGTGAACCGTATCAACGAGGCAAAGCAGGTTGTCGCCAGGATTACGGAAATGTTCTGCCAATGCAAACCGGATATCCTGCTGTACATGGAAGAAAAGCCCCTTGCGCTGGCTGAGCCTGCACCGACTTTTATACGCGCATACAATACATTGAAGAATGTGGCTTCCTACTACAACATTGTACCCGCCCTGTACATTGAGGGCTATGCCCCGCATACATTGGCAGCGTTTTCCGCAATGAAGATGAACTTGAACATTCCAGGCCCTTCTGCCAATGGAGAGCTACCACTCCCATCGGCTTTATGGGACTTGAATATGAACGCTTCAGGCATTGCACTGAGCGTACCTGTCGATGATATCGATAAAGCCAGGGAAATCATTCAACAGGGGATAGATTTTCATCTGAAAAAAGGCAAGCAGTGTTTCTATACAAGCTACGGGCTTCTGGCCGCCAGTACCCATCTCGAAACGGTTCATCAACTGGTCAAGGAGATTAAAAACACACGCCTGTAAACACGGCAGTGAGGAGGGGCAGGATGAGTTTAAGCATCAATGTCGATATCGGTGGCACCTTTACCGACTTTTACTCCACGGATCATCGGGGCCAGTTCAGGGTCACGAAAACACCGACAACGCACTATGACCTTTCGGTGGGCTTCATAAAGGGTATCCGGGAGCTGTCGCAGATCTACGGCATTCCGGGCGATGAGTTGCTGTCCCGGACTGAGGCGGTCAGGTACTGCACGACCGTGGGGACCAATGCCCTGATTGAAAGAACCGGCCCAAAACTGGGCCTGATTACAACAGCGGGATTCGAAGATACGATCTATCTGGGGAGAGCCCGGAGCTGGGCGGATGGAATGCCCCCTGAC
>JBEKJA010000253.1:0-4850 GCA_050011475.1 Syntrophales bacterium | reverse complement strand
GGCGACGGTCCGGGCCCAAGTCTGCGCGGCGTCATGCGCGGCTGGGGCGGCAGCCTTGGCGGCTTGGGGGTATTCACCAAGGTCGCCATCAAGCTCTTTCCCTGGCCGGGTGAGCGCAAAATTGAATGCGGCACGGGTACCCTGTTGGACCTGAAATGCAAGGTTCCGCTTACGCACAAGGCCATTCTGGCGTTCTCGCCCAGTTATAAAAAATTCGCCGAAGTAGCATACAAGATCGGGGATTCGGAGATCGGCTACGCCCATTGCAAGGGGACCATAGGACTCTTTATCCAACTGCTTGCCCCGCGCGCCATGAAAAAGATACTCGCCATCCCGGAACTGCTCAGCTTGGCACAAACCTTTAATTGCTGCACGATGTTACTTCTGGCTTGCCATACCGAGCGTGAATTGGCCTATCAGGAAAAGGTGCTCAGGCAGATCATGGAAGAGACCGGGAGTTTCATGATGGACCTCAGCCACTTCCCAATCCATGGCGCATTTGCCTTCGGCGTTCATCGCACGGCCTTGACAACTGCGGGCGCCTTCCGGCCCTCTGGAGATTTCCTCACCAGCATGGGCGCCAACACGGAATATGATTGCCAGGTCTTAGGTACCAAGCTTTCAGCGGAGATCAAACGTAAGTATATCGATAAGGGAGTCTTACTCGAGGACCTGGCTGACGACGGTTGGGGTGGAATCTATGAAGGAACGAGCAACTGGGGGCATATGGAACAGCTCGCGATCTTCGACCGCCGCGATGGCAAGGTCAATGATCGTTTCGAATACCTTGATGATACCTTGAAACTGGGTATCTCTCATAGCGTGGGATTTGGTCTGTCTTCCATGGCTGCCGGATATTGGAAACTCTTCGGTCCGATCATGGGCAATTATCACATCTATCAGAGTAAGATTAAGCAGGCCTTTGATCCCCAGAATACCACCGACGACACCTGGTATATACCACCCTATGATGAAGCCGTTGAGGTGGAAAAGGCGGAACATGATATCTGGGAAAAATTCCGTAAGGAAGCCATGGAAATGGCTCCCAAGACCAAAGAAGAATTATCCTTGGAATGAAGAGTATCAAGAAGCAACTACCGCTTCCTTTCTACAAAGTCTGGGTGGGGGAAATATAAGAAGTATTTGTAACGAGCTGGACTGCCGGGCGGTTTTCCCGGCAGCCGGCTATTAATTCGAAATCAGATGAACGGATCCCGGCCTTCATTACAATTACAATTGATGTACTGATTCGCAAACACTGAAGAAAGAGAGGTGTGCATGCCAACTGAAAAACAGGTTTTGATATTCCTGGAAATGGAGCGAGGCGCCTTGCACTCCTTGGCTGTGGAGGTCATTGGAGCCGGCAAGCAAGTGGCGCAAGGCCTCAATGGCGAGCTTGCCGTCGTTCTCATGGGCGGCGGGGTTAATTCTGATGCGGCCCGAACGGTGCAGGATTATGGCATCAATCGTATATATGTCATAGAACACCCCTTACTGGAAATATATCACGGCGAATATTATTGCCAGGCCTTGAGCGAAGTCTGCCGGATAGCGATGCCGACCATCATTCTGATGGCTAATACGCTTATCGGCTGTGATCTAGCTCCACGTCTAGCATGGGAACTGGAAGCGGGGCTCATATCGGATTGCGTAGCGATAGAAATAGAGAACGGTGAGATTGCCTTTACCAAGCCGATATATAGCGGCAATGTAATGGCCGTATATGCCCCGGTAACAATCCCCACGTTGATAACGCTGAGGCCGCGGGCCTTCGCATCACAGACAGCCTTAGACACGCCCCGAGGAGATATTATCCCCCTATCCATTATCATATCTCAGGAATCAGCCAGAACAACCGTGGTAGAAAGGATCGAAGAAGAGGGTGAAGACATTAAGCTGGGCTCAGCCCAGAAAATCGTAGCTGGCGGCCGAGGCGTTGGAAGTGCCCAGGGCTTTGCCTTGCTCAAAAACATGGCTGATACCTTGGGTGCCGCCATCGGTGCAAGCCGGCCGCCCTGCGATCTCGGCTGGGTTTCGCCTAAGGCCCAGGTGGGCCAGACCGGTGAAATCGTTGCACCAGGCCTTTACATCGCTGTGGGTATCTCCGGTTCGACCCAGCATCTGGCAGGGATGTCAGGTTCCAAGACCATCGTGGCCATCAACAAAGACCCGCAGGCTAATATCTTCAAGATCGCTGATTATGGCGTGGTTGGCAATTTTGAGGATGTTGTACCGGTCATCACCGAGACCCTGCGGGAAATTCTTGTCTAGGAAGGATGAGCGTATGCATATCATCGTCTGCATGAAACAGGTTCCCGACCCGGAAGGTCCCAAGGATGCCTTTGAGATCAATCAAGACAGCGGTCTGGTTGAGCCTCGTGGGATTCCACCGGTGTTGAGTCTCTTTGACGAAAATGCATTGGAAATGGCGCTCCGAATCAAGAATGTCCATCCTGCCGGGGCAACGATCAGCGTGTTGAGCATAGGCAAACGCATTTCGAATGCGGTCATGTTCAAGGCCTTGGCCGCCGGTGCGGACGAGCTGGTGAAGGTGGAGGACGACAGCCTTGATGCTGGGTGTCTGGACTGCTTTTCCACGGCGCAGGTCTTGGCGGCTGCCATAAGCAAGTTACCCCATGATCTGATTATCGTGGGCCGCCAATCCGCCGACTTCAATGATGGCCAGGTCGGTATCGGACTGGCCCATATCCTTAACTTCCCGGGGGTCACTATGGCGCGAGCGATAACGGTGCAGGGCGGAGACATAAAGATAGAGCGCGTGCTGGCGAATGGGTACGAGGTGGTGAGTGCCCCCATCCCAGCGGTGATCATGGCCAGCAATGAAGTGGGCGAGCTGCGTTACCCCTCAATGATACAGCGTCGTGAAGCTAAGCAAAAACCTGTTCAAGCTTGGGGATTAAAAGATATCAACTTGGCGTCGCTACCCTCTGCGCGTTTAATGCGCAAACGAATCTATGCCTCTGAGCTTAAACTGCGTAAATGCCGGATCATTGGTGGGAGTACTCCGACCGAGGCAGGACGCAATCTGGCGATTCAGTTGAAAGAGGATCGAGTGATTTAGTTTAGTATACAATACATCTACCTCCCGTTCTATGGAGTTTTCTAATCATTTAATCACGACCAAAGAACATTTCGTCCGGCACATCGCCTGCCTGGAAAGGAGTATATGGGTTCAATGCGGTGTAAGACAATGCACATCTAAAAAATGGGTAGTCGACTACTAGAATCCCTTTCTTTTGTTAAAAACACAAGCAAGATCTCATTGAGTAATCCCTCTGAAAGACTGAGAAAACAGAATCTCTCTATCAAGAAATGGACGTGACCCTTGAGAGCTATTGTTGACTCATTCATACTCAAGAGGCATTAAAGAGATTGAGAGCAGATGTGACTACCATGCATTGAGATCAGCGATTATCATTTGAAAGCGTGAATAAATCAAAAATAGCAGTGTTAAATGATTGCAGGAAGGAAAAAATTGTACAGTTCACATACAATTTAATTGATTCATGAAGTAGGAAAAATAAAGATTACCACTTGAAACCTTGTATATTTAGAAGAGAAAGCGGTTACACGAATACAGGAAGAACTCGTTCGCCCTAACTCAGCCCTAAATTTTTAAAATGCCTTATCGGCAAAATTGCGGACTTCTCCTACAACTGTTGAGCGGTGGGTAGTTGTCAGAACAGAGGATTACGGATAGAAAGAGAGTGACACAAAAAGCAGCCACGAGTGGTAACGAGTTGCTACATTGCTCTATTTGGCAATGGTTTATGCCCTTAATTGTGTCTTTTACCAACCGGTTGATCTTGCATCCTTCTCTGGACTAATTTTATATGGGAAATGTTCCTATTCAGGCAGATACCTGAGAGAAAAGAGAATCTGTAGGATACTTAAGGCTGTCAAAATCCCAAGTACCGCAATGCCGGAAAGGATGGTACCTAAGCCACCAACTACACAAGTCAAGAAGGCCAGAGCGTATTGTGGACGTACAAAACGTAATGCCTCGTCAGGTGGTCTGCCGGGATATGAGGAGAGAAAGATAGTGTTAAGCGACAGCATACAAACTCCTACTGAGGCAGAAAGAATCCATGCCTCCTGCAAAGGAAGCATCTCCGAAGTGGACAGCATCATAACTCGTTTGATACCAACGGCCACGGAGGCAATAGCCATGGTTAGCGGCAAGTGTGAATAAAGCCATTGTTGATATGCCCTCACATGATTCTTTGAGGTCAGCTGTCTTGTTCCCGCACCCTTCACTCCATCAAAGTATCCCCACCAAAGAGTGAAGACAATAATGAGTCCCATAATACCCGCAACGGCCGCCAAGGACTTCAAATCCCCAGTTCTCATGCCCATGACGATTCTGACAACGGCCTCACCAATTACAATGATCGTAAAGAGACCGAAGCGCTCAGGGAGGTGCATGAGATGGGGAGGAAACTTAAAATGAAGTTGACCGGCGGTCAGAGGAGCAAAGAAGTCTACCCCTATTGCGTTGATGGTTATATGGTTGTAAAATCCTGTCCCGTGATATCTGCATTATTCACTGTCAAAGATATGTTGTCAGGAGTAAAGGTATAACCCGTCTTGACAGGTACCAAAGTATAACTGCCTACAGGCAAGTTCGTGAATGAATAGTTTCCATTTTGGTCAGTTATAGTCGATGAGTATCGGGCACCCATCATGTTCACAGTAACTCCAGATAAACCAGTCCCACTAGTAGTCACTCTCCCAGAAATAGTCCCTGTAGAAACAGGTGTTGGCTGATAGGATACAGAGGTACTGCTAAGTGTGGTGGTAATTTTTTGATTTACCTGAAAAACACCTCC
>JBEKJA010000252.1:0-4852 GCA_050011475.1 Syntrophales bacterium | reverse complement strand
GTTTCGATAAACACATCATGTTCCTTACTGTGCTGTAAAAAATCCGGGGAATTGGTTTTCCTCATGAATAGTTGTTCTTTATGGAATTGTTCGGATACAAAGTTTACAAGGTCTCGTAGTATTGAATCGACATCAATGGATCCACTTTCGTGGAGATCTACGAGCCGGTTGAATATAGAAAAAAACTCCTTGTGCTATATATCTATGACCTCGTTATGCACGCTGTATTTTGGATCCCACATTATGTGTTTAAATTTTCTCATATGAAACACCTGTCATTGTTGATTATGCTTATGCTGTCCGCAAATTTAAAATAATTCGACTTAGACCGAGATCTTCTATACCTTGAGGGAGGCCCAGGTACTGATTGAAGAATGGCGGTTGGAATACAATACGTTCAGGCCGCATAGCTCATTAAAGTATCGTCCCCCGGCACCAGAGGCATGGCTGCACTGAAAGCATATAAAATGGCAGAATTCTAACTCTGGATGTGGTACACTTTCTGGGGGCAAGTCAGACCTATCACAAATGGTGCATGGAAGACTCCTTTCTCAATGCCTGTAAGTGATCGAGAGGGATTGTTAATGTAATAGAATATATCCGTTCAGTTACAAGATGCTACTCTAAAATTAATATATATGTCTGATTTTAGTGTTTCGCCGAGTCCGAATCAGAATATAGGCAGTTATGACAACCACAAGGATTGGAAATAGAACCGGAAGATAGATAGAATACAAAAAACAATGTAGATGTCACAAGAGATCGGACAATTTGGCTGCCAGCAAACCATAGTCGATTATTGTCCCATTCCCTTTTAAAGATTAACATTACCCCTTATGTTTTTTAACTACTGTAAGTTATCTATCTCACGGTCATCTTCTAGATGGGCTGCTGGGAACATCTCCCAATTTCATGTTCGGCTTATTCTTCCTGGCCCTTTTCACCAGTATTGGAAAGCTGTACCAGGAAGCATGGCATAGAAAAGAAGAGGTTTAAGATAAGGAATATTAGATAAGATAACTGTCATGATCTGTAGTTCTCTATAAGCCCCCTGATACTCAGGCAGTGTCAGGGGACCTCTTTTTTAAATTCAAGACAAGGTAATAGGCAGGCAGAGGTGATTTGGATAATCTCGACGTTTTTTTCTTTACAAAAAAAATGGCTTCATGTATGAGGGGCGCCCTATAATTTTTATACAGGAACACAAGGGACAGGGACAGGAATATGACTTTAACACTCGATAAGCTCAAATTTTTCCGATACATGCTTCAACAGAAAATCCATGAATTGCTGGATGACGCGGGGAAAACGGTCAGTGAAATGACCACCGGGAATGACAACTTCCCGGATCCGAACGATCTGGCAACTTTCGTGGCGGATCGGAACTTTGAATTGAGAATCCGTGACCGGGAGCGCAAATTGATTGGGAAGCTCCAGGAAGCTATAAAGCGAATTGACGATAAAACCTACGGCATCTGTGAAACCTGCGGGGAGCAGATCTCAGAAAAAAGGCTCCTTGCTCGGCCCGTGACAACCCATTGCATCGACTGCAAAAACAGGCTCGAAAAACTCGAAAAGCTTGGGGTTGAATAAAAGAGTGGTTTCTATCCTCATCGATAATCTCTGGTTAATTTCATGTTAACGCATACGTTATGCCTGGCATGAATTTTTCGAGGCGTTGATCATTTATTTTCAGTAAAAAACGAAAAAATAGCAGAAATATCTTTATGCTTTTTAAGATATTGATTTTATTTGCTTATTTCCCATGTTTAAACTTTGGGCAATGGGGTGAAAAATCGCATTTTCAGTAGACTTGCGTCAATTATCCACAATGCTGTCCACATACTTTTTTACAACTTTGTGGATGGATAAACAAAGTGCTGAAATCAATGGCACTATCCTTACTGGTAACCCACTATCAAGCTTGTTAGCCATGACAAGAAATTTACCCCAATAGCTCCACATCTCCCCAAGATACCTGATGTTCCCTTTGCTATAGATGCAGATTTGAAAGCCTCTGTCTATGGACAATAAAGACATTAGAAAGGACAAGATATTTTTTTACAAAACAGGCTCACGGTAAACTATTGATATTTATTGTGATCCGATTTAAAACTTGATTCATGTTTCCAGCGATCTGACTCACTGCGCAGATACCTGTAAAGTCCTGTAAAGCTCCAGATTCAACACTGGCAGTTGCCTTTTGTCGGGCTGCAATCAAAGTGTTGTTGGATGAAGCTACAAGTGCTTTCAGTTCGTCATTCGACAGAGCCGTCGATATGATACCGGAGGTTTCAGTTGTCTTTACTGTCAATTGTGACGGTTGGTTGTTGGAATTCGATTGAGTTCCTACTGACAGCCCAATGGACGTAAATTGATTATCCATATTGCCCGCTATCTGGTTAATCACTATGACACCATTGCCGCGAAGAGCCTGGCCGGAAATGGTTGTGGAATTATCGACATCATCGGTAATCAAACTGTCATTGTCTAGATGCATCAATCCTAAAAAATTCGTCCGGGGCAGCAAAAAAGGAGTTTGATTATTATACAGCAAATCTAACTGGACCACGCTTCCCTGGTTGAGTCCAAAACCGGTGGCCTGATTCAGATTCATGATTCCGTTAACCATTGAATTGGAAAATTCACACATTTCGACATGCGACAATCCGCCTTCAAAAACGTGTAAATTACTCACGCTCTGTGAAACAGTCAAAGTTCTGTTGCTCGATATGATTTGAATATCCTGGATTGTCACCGCGGGCGGATCTTCAGCACGACAGTAAGTCATGCCAGAGAAAACTTGCTCCGCCATTTTTATACCGGGAGCGAACAACAGAACAAATAATAAAAAAATAAAGAGTCCTGACTTTATTCGCCGGGTTCTACTGAGTAACATTCTTCAGCCCTCCCATCCATTATCTTACTCCACCAAATATGCCGGGAACTCGTAGGCTGCTTAGGGCAGCAGGCAATGTTATCCCAGTGGGAGTGGGCATATTGATGTTTATATTTGTGTTCGCGATCACTATATTCTGATTGCCTGCCACACTGATGACTTGGTAGAAACCGTTTCCCAGAGCACTGTTCCCCATGCCGGCCTGAAATGATACATTTCCATCGTTGAAGCTGACAGTGTTGCCGGAAAAGCTCGGAGCATTGTCGGGAACATTGGCATTGAATGTGACATTTATCGAGGGGTTTTTTTGAGTCAAGTTGATGCCGATATCTAGACCGAAGTAGTAAGTATCATTACAGCCTCTGATCTCCTTGAGCTCCTGATTATTGATCTCACTGAGCTGTTGATCAGTGGCCAGGATATTCATGGTCTGAATTCCTTCAATTTCCTGATAAAACCGGGCACACGAACGGTCCGGCAGGAATAGCGTCAAAAAAAGAAACAGAGCTGCAGCTATGAGGAACTTTCCGTGGGTGCTTTGCATGATTACCATATAATTACTCCCCCAATAATCTTGTAAGGATAAAATTTATGCGGTTTTAATTACTTAACGCACCGTAAAAAGATCATCGTCCGTAAAAAGGTAATCCGATATTCTGAGGCCGATAATTGAAAAGTACTGCCTGAGAATAGTCCATGGCGAAATGACGATCCAGCATTCCCGGGATGCCATTTCGCAACTCGTCATATAGAGGCAATTTCATATCGGAGACTTCCTGGTAAAGGCCTTCCGGAGAAACGACAAAAGGTCCAGTAATAACAAAGATGACTTTTTGAGACCAACTTTGATCAAAATCCTGCAGGGACATCCGACGGTTTCCCCAAGAAGGATCAGAGATATGGACATACGAGTCATCGACGTATCGAATAACCACGAAATGATTATATTGTCCGGTACTAATGAGTACTATTAAAGGCATGGGGAGGCGTTTCAGAACATTAACATTAGGCACGTGAAAGCCGCGGGCTTGATACTTAAGGTCTTCACAAAAGCTTTTCATGTTAAACAGTGAAAATCCATAGCGATGTAGTTCTTCGAGATTTCCAGTCTTAATCATACCCATGATGGCGTCTTTTTCAGTCATCTCATACCCGAAATGGTACTTCATAACAGTCGCCAGAGCTGCGGCACCACAACTGAAATCATAGGTCTGCGGGATCATTTTTCGCATGCGTCGTGCTTTCCAGGATTCAACTTCCTTGACTACTACTCCTGCACCCTGCAATCGCACCGCTAACTCGGCAGCCTCCATAATGCATGGAAAACATCCTACTACCATACAAACTATCAGAAGGAATGACAGTCGATATTTCATAATCTCTCAGAATAAGCTACCCCCCGAGGGGATAGGGATCCCCTAGGGGGCAGTTTATTTTCTGCATTCTATACGAAATACTTTAACGTATCCGTTACGTTAAGGCTACTTCGTCACTGACGCCGTCGGCGTGCTGCCTATAGCCGTGTTGGCAATAGCGCTGACATTGTTAATAGCAGCCTGGTTGACATTGGCTCCCGCATTGCTCATGTTGACGCCCAAAATTCCGGAAACAGACGCGCCGGACAGATTGTAACTCTGTTGAGTTGCGTTGCCCGCCGCATCGCCTGCATTAGCATCGCTGCCTTTTTTTGCTTCACCGGCCTTCGCAGCGCCGCCCGTGCTGTTACCGATCACAACTTTGGAATCCTTCAAGACATTGACCTGCTTGAGATCAACATCGGCAGCACTCTTCAAAACATTCAAATTTTTGGTCACCGTTTTAGTGTCCGTTATGGTCTTTTGATTGTAGCTGTCGGCCGTGACGGTCTTGGTATTCGTAACGGTCTTGGTATTGTCGCTGTTAGCCGTAACGGTCTTGGTCGCGGTCAATGAATTGTCGCTGTTAGCCGTAACG
>JBEKJA010000251.1:0-4854 GCA_050011475.1 Syntrophales bacterium | reverse complement strand
ATCCATTTTACCATCAAAAAGATCGCAAATGCCACGATGACAAAATCAATAACTGTATTGAGGAAAAGGCCAATATTGAGCGTAGCGGCACCAGCAGCTTTCGCTTGAGCCAGAGTCTCATACGGTTTACCAGAAAGGTTCACAAAGAGATTGGAAAAATCCATTTTGCCCATTAACAGGCCTATTGGTGGCATCAGGATATCGCCCACGAAGGATGAAACGATCTTTCCGAATGCGGCACCAATGATGATACCAACCGCCATGTCCACGACGCTCACCCTCCACATAGATATGAAGGATGAGCGAGGTCGGAAGGGAGAAACAGCTCTGTCACCGGTCAGATGGGTGTATCCATCGCGATTGTGGACACGTAACAGGTGCTGTTTGTTGCTGTCTCAATCCTAAGACTCGATAGAAAAAGCTGTCTCAATTTTTATGCTACGCTGCGTATTAGATAACGCAATACTAAATAATCCCCTATATTTTACCTATGAGATTTAGGTATTATTTATGTTATACAAAGACTAACAACCGAACTAAACACCATCTATAGTGTCAACAATAATAAATACAAAAAATAGTACTAATAAAATACCTGTCACGATTTAGTATTATTTTGTCAGTCAAGCCCTACCTTTCTCATCTCCTGCATTTTCAGCCTATCTAATATTAACTAATAGCCTTTTGATAAAGAAAGATTTAACATTTCCAGGAAGGAAGCATTTTACTGATTCCTCCTCTAAGTTCTCAATTTATGCGATGAGATTAAACCTATGATTTCGACTTGAAGCGTTTCATGGCCTCGGCTTCCTCGCGGCCCTTAAGATCCCCGTCCTTTGTCATGTAGAGCGTCTGCGAGGGGAAGGCAAAACCGCTGCCACCGGACTCGACAATGTCCATGATACGTAGCAGGAGATCCTCTTGGACGGTAAGGAAAGTTTCCTGCACCGTCTCGAGGATGTGTGCGAAGGTCTCCACATCGAGGGACGATTGACCGAAGCCGACGAAACGCACGCGCACCGTCGCAGAGTCCACCCTTGGGTGCTGGGACAGCAACTCGCGGATCTGCGTAATGAGGTAGCGGAGCTGGTCCGCCGTGGTTTCATAGCGCAGGTTCAGAGTGTGCCTGAAGAGGAACCGGTCAGTGATTCAACATGGATGTTTCTCCTTTCAAATTTGATTTTCTGCTTGAAATTTTACTATTTTAGCCTATGATGACTCACAGCTTCATTGTCCCTCCTTTCGTTTATTATAAGAATTATATCCAATAAATGTTCATTGGTTTTAGATAGTTATATATATAGTTTCTCTAATTTAATCTTGAACTAGGATTCTCTAATAAAATAGAATTACGCCAATGGGGATTTTCGGAGATATAAAGTGAAATATTTTTCTTATGCCTGGCTGGTTATTAGAAATGTCATCATATTACTTATTGCCTGGTTACTTTATTCTATAGCAACCTCTAATTTTGAGATAATCATCATATCTCTGCTTCTTATTATTTATGCTTATATTAATAATAGAACCTGTGCGCTTGCTCACACTTTAGTAACAATGTCTGCAAACTCAACCAAACAATTTTTGCATATATTAAAAATACTTAAAAAGAGCGATTCTCTTTATAAAACAATTCAAGCATCTAATAAAAATGAAGATGAGCATGCGGATGATCCTGGTCATTACGCATTAAAATTATTATATTTTGAAGATGAAGATTCGAAACAAAGATTGCAAAAACAAGATGATGAACTAAAAACAATTACGATAATGATTTATATATCGGGCCCCTTCACTTTTCTAATATATGTATTGGCACTCTGGAAAATCATAATAATATTATTTTAAATGTCCTGAACAATATTTGAGTTTATAATCGCAAATTCTCCCGGATTCTAAGTAGGATTTACGCCGTTTTATTAAAATAGTCTTTACAATAAACTGAATATATACTGATAATTACATAAATTCTGCTTGTGATTTTACCGCTATGGTAAAGACAGATGAACCCTATGAGATCTGAAAAAGTTGGTCTCCTGAGAAATTTCAGTATTTCGAAGGAGGTTTTTTTATTATGGAGGGGAAATATGGCCAAAATCACATTCCATACTGAAGATGCATCCTTTATCTTTCCATATGATGATTTTATGGAACATCTGAAAAGTCAAATTGATCAGTGTGAAGTAGATGAAGACATTTCATTGTTTGCCTTGTTAAGAAAGATGTCAACTGAAGGTAATCGGGATGTCCTAATGGATGTTGAAAATAATGATCAGGTAAAAGAATATCACATCAGGATCTCTTTCATCATTAAGAAACTTCTATCATTAAAAAACGGAAGTGTGTTTTGTAACCATTGTAATAGTGAAGTTCCTTTAGCTGAAGTTAAAATTGACGCTTAATCTCCTCTGCAGTTTAATCATAAGGAAAGTAAAGACTATGTAAAATTCTTGAAAAAGGATTTGGGATTGAAAGGTAAGATCAGATCTGCAGGAATGGGTATAACATGGATATTTTGTGGAAAGGGTCATTTGTTGCTTTCGATGGTGGATTGGCTTGAGTAAATTGGATTCTTCACGAAGGATACTTTGGTTTATCCTCCTTTACCAGTAATCGTCAGGGATAAAAGTCTTGCCGTGTTAAGGGTAGCTTTGACCCGTAGGACGGATCATAATTTCATTGACGTTTACATGAGGTGGTAAAGTGAGTAGCCACCGAATGCCCTCAGCTATGGCCTGGGGTTCGAGCAACTTGCCAAATTGAGCAATCCCTTTGCCGAAGTTTTCCTCATTGTAGCCAGCTACATTCTGGAATTCGCTGAGTACAATACCGGGCATGACCAAAGAGACACGGACGCCATGTGGGCAGATTTCACGGCGTAGACCTTCTGCAATGGCGCCGATGGCGAATTTGCTTGAACCATAAAAATCGCTGAAAGGCGAAATATTCTTTCCCGCCACCGAGCCAATAACCACAATGTCACCTCTTCCTTGTTGGACCATGTAACACCCCGCCTGACGCATCAGATGGGTAGCACCAAAAACGTTTACTTGGTACAGATCCTGCCACTTGGATTCTTCACTGTTGAGTATGCCACCCGCAAGTCCGCGGCCAGCGTTGACAACAACGATATCGTACTTGCAACCTCCTCCGGTCCAAGACAAAGCGCGATCTAGAAGCAAATCAATGTCCGTTTGAATGCCTGCATCACCTGCTATGGCGAGGGCTTTGCCACTGTTAGCAGAAATTTCTGAAGCCAGTTTTTCAAGCCGATCTTTACGCCGCGCGTGAATCACCACTGCGGCACCTGCCTGTGCCAAAGTCAATGCTGTGGCACGCCCTATACCTGAGCTGGCACCGGTTATGATAGCTGTTTTACCTACAAGAAAATTATTCATTAGTATCTTTCCTTTCTCAAGTTACGCGCCTTGCGTCTTTACTTGACTGATTTGCTCCGTTTCTTAGCCATGGTCACACAGTAGATTCCACTTCCATCAAGTCCCGGACCGAAACATGCGTTATCAGAAACACACTCTACCTTTCGTAGATCGCCTTCTCGCCAGCGCTTTACGAGTCCTGTTTCGCAAATTAGTGGTCGGGCCAGAGTGATGTAGTCAGCCGTACCGCTCTGAACCAATTCTTCGGCTACATCATAGGAGCGAATGCCCCCTACCAACATTAACGGAATTCCGACTTTTTGTTTATAGAGCTTTGCAGATTCCCTGTAGTATACTTCTTTCGCCGGTGTCTTCAAAATGCCTCGGCGCGAAGGCATCAACTTTTCAGGAGAGGCTACCGTCCCTCCTGAGAACTCAATGGCGTCGATGGATTCCTTCTCAAGCATTACCGCAACCTGAACGGCTTCTTCCCGTGTCATTCCACCCTCGAGAAAATCCTCAGCATTAAGCTTGATGAGGACCGGGTAGCCAGATCCCAGTGCATCCCTGATGCTTCGTACTACCTCCAACAGAAGCCTGGCCCGATTCTTAAGCGTACCCCCATATTTGTCCTTCCGCCTGTTAAATACAGGCGACAAAAACTGGCTGAGCAAAAAACCGTGAGCAGCGTGAATCTGTATTGAGTCAAAACCGGCCTGTTTTGCTAGCAGGGCCGCATGAGTGAAGTCAGAGATAATATTCATTATGCCTTTCTTGCTTATAGGCCGGCATTTTGGTTGGCCGTCTTTCACACTTGCAGACGGTCCTATCATCTCCATACCAGTCAGCTCTGAGTTTGCGAAAGCTCCGCCATGCACGATCTGTAAGGCAATTTTCCCACCGGCGGCATGTACCGCTTGGACCATCTTACGAAGGCCTGGTAGAAAACGATTATCATAGACAGCCAGTTGACCAGGATTAGATTTCCCTTCAGGACTGACGAATGCAAAACTACTTATAATCAATCCCACCTCACCTTTTGCCAGTTCAATCATCATTTCTATGAGTTTCGAAGTTACGGAACCATCTTTGTCTGCTAATCCCTCCCATGTGGCAGACCGGACGAACCGGTTAGTCAGAGTCATGCCGTTGATTGAAGTATATTCAAACAATTTAGCCATTATAACCCTCCTCTTGCCTGGCTTCGTACTTTGATAAATCATACCAATAATGACAACACCTTCATTTTAGTTGGATAATAAGCCCTAAGATCAGATAAATCAATATATGTATGCAACATCGGTAGCATGGTGTTAGGCAGCTCCATTCTTACTGAAGTCTTCACTTGATAAAATTTACAAATAATGCAATTTTTTCTTTATAAATCTTTAAATTATCGTCAAACATCATGAAACACGGTCATTGAAAACCATCGAGATGGGGTATGCCGGAATGGCGAAAAAATCCTTTCCCTTGT
>JBEKJA010000250.1:0-4920 GCA_050011475.1 Syntrophales bacterium | reverse complement strand
TCTTGCATACATGACAAACTGGTTAATTTCAGTGCCATAGTAATATGTACAGTCTGCGAACAGTCCTTCTCCATATCCACTTTTCACTGGCATCCATCGAGCATCAAAGACGAAGAAATTGGTAGATTTTTTCCTCCTCAGTGTACTCGCTTTCCTCGTGACATTTGCTTCAGCGTCGTTAGGGGATCCCGTAAATATATCCTTGGTGATTTCTATTTTGGTGATGAAATAGGAAAGATTCGCTTCCTCCATAGCCTTGCGGAGCAATCCAAGAGCCTCCTTTGATGGGGCAATCATCTCTATTCGCGATTTCGAGCCAAGTTCGACTGCCTTATCAGTAGGTTCTTTTATTCCGAATGTATTACACTCTTTTTCCAGTTCGCCGACGGGCAGAATATTCCGCATCATGGTAGGATCATAGAAAGTGTTGATGTGAATCCGGTCAAAATAAAATCCCTGAACAGGGGTCTCTACATAATATTCAATCATATTTCACCTCCAAAATATTTTGTTGGTTAATGGGGGAAAGCCACCCTTGATTAAAAAGAAAAATCCTCTTGTCCGCGGTTTAATCTAATCGGCTTCTTTGTTCTGGGTTTCAGCCTCCTTTCTAGTGAAGAGGATGCAAAATCGGTTCTATGCTTCTGGATTCCATAATAGCCGCCATGTAAATAATTCTATGGAGCTTTTCATTCATTTTTTGGTTTAAAAATATCTAAATTTAATTACCCTTCTCGCCCCAATTGTAACTTATTTTTCCAGGAGTTGAGATAGAAAGTGCCCATCTACAGACTATTGATATCATTGAAGAAGCAAAAATAATTTTTAAGGGGGGGGGGCTTGACAAGATTTAAAAAATTGAGAGGAATGATGACATGGAAAGGAAATAAGTATGGAAAGACAATGGGTTAGCTGTTTTTTAAAATTCTTTCCCTATGCCGGGATTCCAGATTCAGGATAGCTTGCCGCTTTTGATCAGGGATGAGATGGGCATATCTCAATGTCATGGCGATGCTCTTATGGCCAAGAAGTTCCTTGATGATCAATATTGGCTCCCCAGAAATGGCAAGCCAACTAGCAAACGTGTGTCTCAAATTATGGAAGGTGATTTTCTTTCTGGGATCGGCAATGCCTTGATTGAAGCCAAGCTTGAAAACGACTTTGCGGAAGGTTTGGGAAATGGAATTGACCTTCCCGTCCTTTCTGTGATCTTTGAAGATAAATTCATTAGGACTTTCAGGCATTCGCATTTGCAGCATTTCCTTGACTGATTTCGTCATGAATGTTTTTCTGCTTTCGTTGTTCTTCGGATCGGATACGCTTATTAATTCATTCTCAAAATCCAAATCTTGCCCTTTCAGATTGAATATCTCCCCTGCCCTCAAACCGCTATGCAGCGATAGCAATGCCATGTCATGGCAATCTTGGGATGATTTAGCCAATTCATCAAGAAGCATATCAGCTTCATCATAACTAAGGAAGCGTTCTCTTTGATTGTTCAGCTTGGGAATCTTCACGCCCTTCATGGGATTGAGGCCATTATACAGTCCCCAGGCAATGGCCTTATTGAATATCCCCCTGAATAGGGCCAAGACAAGAACGGTAGTTGAAGGAGCCAATCCCTGATTCAAAAGCTCCTTCTTCATTCGCTCTAAATCGAAAACAGAAATTTCATTCAAGCGTCTCTTATCAAAGCGATGAGACAAATGATTTTTATAACGGCCCTCATCATCGCATGCGCTGATCTTATTTACCCTTGCCCATTTCAGATATTCAAGGGCTATATCCCTGAAGAAGGGAGCTTTAATGTTATTCGGAATATCCGTTCCATGCCGGATTGCTCTCAGCCTTTCGGATCGAATCTCAGAGGCAAGCTTTGCAGTATAGCCTTCGCTCATCCATCCGATCTTTTCCCACTTGAGGCGGGTGCCAATCGTATAGCTGATATCAAAGCAGATATCCTTCCTTCCATGATTAAGCCTGACTTCAGAGATCCTTTGATAGACGCCCTTGTAATTCGTTAATATCCGCTTCGCCAAGATGAAATCCTTGCTAAGGTATAGCTAACATCACTCCATATTTATAGCTTTGCCCTTGTAATTGAAGATTTTTTAAAATTCATGTAAGTATATTATTTTATACAGGAATTCATTGCAATGGGTTTCTCAATGAAGAGGGGAGAGAAGATTGGGATGGTCCTTTTAATCCGTTGGTCGCGGGTTCGATTCCCGCACGTCCCACCAAGAAAATCAATGGGTTGTCCGTTTACAGTTAATCCCTTTTCTTCTTTTTGCTAACGTATAGCTAACATCATCAGTCATTAAAAATGAATTGCAGTGAAGAATTCTGTGTCGCCGTAAAATATGTGCGGGCAGAACTTCTATCCTGATTGCTTTCAGTTCTGAGAAGCAAGGGGGGGGGTAAGATAAAACAGGATAGAGTTATCTCTTTCTCCTACTAATGTTGACCGTCTGTATACAATGTAAACAAAGATTTCTGTATGAAATAAATAAACCGCCCCACCAGATGATGAGGCGGCTATTTCCACAATAGATGGCATTTTCCCCATAGTCGGTATGGGCAAGGATAACGACTACCTATTTTACAATAAGATTATTCTTTACGGATTTGACCCCTTCGACCCTCCTAACGATTTCACCCGCTTTATCAACGGACTTTTGAGAATCAACGAAGCCGCTCAGTTGAACGGTGCCCTTGTAAGTTTCGACACCGATCTGAAACGACTTGAGAAAATCATCTGCTGCAAGCAGAGATTTTACCTTGGTCGTGATGACCGAATCGTCAATGTAATTACCTGCACTTTCACCTGCATATGTGCGTGTCGCTGCACAGAAGGTGGCGATCAGCATGAGTACAACAAGAAAACAGCTAACGATATAGCTCTTTTTCATAATCTTTACTCCTTTCTCTGAATTTGCCGGTTAAAGGATGGTTGAATGGTTAGCCGTGAAACCTCTATGCTAAGAATACTTTAATATTTATAAAAGTGCCATAGGGAAAACGCTTAATTTTTAACTTCGAAATACCTAATGTGATGTAAGATAGGTGTGATAAATTGTCCGAAACGCCTTATTCTGCAATTCACTTCATTTTAAATAATGCTATTTGTAAACACAATTTTCATTAGAAATCTACTATAAAATTGGAAATAAGTATATGTATGCTTTCAGGAAGAAATTCGTTTGCTTGGATGGATTTTGTTGTTGAGACTTATGGGGGTGCTGATTTAATAACTTAGGAAAGCTTTTTTAATCAATTTTTCCATGCACGCAGGCCCTAGTTTCCAGCAGAGGAGGTTCCGCCCTCGCATTCCGAGGCTTCCCAATCGGCTTGGAAGCAAGGATAATTATGGATTGAACAGATTAAAACATTTATAAGGGCCGAATTTAGCTTACTTGCATTCTGTTTGCCCCGATATACCCCCTTCCCTTCCTTAGTTTCCCCTTCTTTTTTCCTTATTCATTCCTTTGGCAAGAATCTTTCAATGGCCCTGTTCAGAAGATCCCCCATCAGCTTTTTTCGCTTAACGGCAAGGGCTCTTAGCTGACGCCAGAGCTGCTCATGGTCATCCTATCCACTATGATGACCATCCGTCTCCTTTTACTTAGTTTCAAGTTCGTACCAATACCTGGCATTCTCCATTTGCTTTAAACCCAGCCCACCCATCCAGAGTCCCAGCATTTTACTGTCTCTCCAGTGTTTCTCAAGATCAAACTCTCTTGAATAGCCATATGCTCCCATATAGTCTATAGCTGTGCTGCATACTTTCTCAACGGCTCGACAGGCAAATGTGGAAAGTCCGCGTGTCTTATGCACTAGTGTATCTTCCCAAGGAGAAACCCCGTAAATTTCTGGATGATCAGCTTCTCTCGCATAAATGTATAGCCAGGCGGATGTCGCTTCAATCTGCATAGCAATATCTGAAAGTGAGGCCGCCACTACGCTGTGTTCCTTTAGAGGTTTACCGGCGATAACTCTCTCGGAAGTCCACTTTTTAATGATTTCATAGACGTCCTTCATTACTCCCAGAGCCATAGCAGCGGTCCCTATGTTTCCATAGGTGATCATTACCTTGAAATATTTCAAATCATCACCTGGACCATGCGCACGGTATCTTTTGGGTACACGAACATCTTCAAACCAGATATCAGTGTTCATATCTGCCGCCATGCCGGCTTTTTGGTATGCTTTGCCAACCGCAATGCCGGGCGAATCAGCAGGAACATAGATTTAAGCGAAATCATTTAGGTCGGTCGACCCTTTCTTCGTTGTACATAAAACTCCATACAAGTCCCCGACATCGCCTGAGTTCGCAGGCCATATCTTATGGCCGTTGATCACCCACTCAGCACCGTCTAGTTTGGCTGTTGTCTGAATGGTCTTTCCCCTCATCTTATCAATGTTTTCAATGTCAGCCCCGCTGGAAGGCTCTGTCATAGCATTACAGCCGATATATAATTCAGAACTACAGAACTTCGGGCCGAATTCTTTGAGAAGTTCCATGTTTCTGTGTGGTTTGAATAGAATGGGACACATAGGCCAGATAGAACAAAGAGCTGCCACTGCAAAGCCTGAATCGATCTTTGCTCCTTCTTCCCCGATAATACAGATAAGCGTGGCAGGGTCCGACATCTCCATCCCACCTACTTCAGTAGGGAAGAAAGCCGCATTAATCCCCATATCCACAAGAACTTCTTTTAAAAGTGGCTTGATAAGTTTGTGTTCTTTCCAGTCCTCATCCACCTCCTGCCTGACAGGATAGTATCGGTTCTTTCCCCAATCTCTGAGTACCTTTCCAGCATCGATCATGAAGTCGGATAACCATTCTTTGGGTCTGATAAAATCATCAATCGTTGGCATAATGATTCCCTCCTTTCCATATTAAATCCTATTCCGAGT
>JBEKJA010000249.1:0-4920 GCA_050011475.1 Syntrophales bacterium | reverse complement strand
ATCAATGTCATATATCCACCAGAGAAGATTGACAGACCTATTATATCTACACTTTCCTGTATCGCTGCCTCTACAATCTGATTGGGTGTTACCTGAAGTCCAAGAAATACTACTTCTATTCCCGAGTTCATTAGTGCCTTTGCTACTATATAGATGCCGCGATCATGACCGTCCAACCCAGGTTTCGCTAAGAGAACTCGTATATGAGTGTTCTTAGATGACATTTTTCAACCCTCCGGAAGCGCGTCCACTATTTCTGTTTTATGCGGTTATACATGCGTTCATTATCTCTTCAATTGAAGCATATGTGCGAGATGCCTCTATACAATAGGGCATGATATTTTCATTCCTGGCTGCTGCTTCATGCATTTTCTCTAATGCTTCGTTAACTTTCAGGAGATCTCTCCGCTTACGGACCTCAGCGAGATTTTTTTTCTGGAGTGCTTCATAGGATGGATCAATTCTAAGAATTTCAATGGGTAGTTCGTCCTCCTCCACTTTGAAACAATTAACTCCTACAATCATTCTCTTTTTTTCCTCAACATCCTTTTTGTATGCAAAGGCGGCATCCTGAATTTGTTTTTGGACCCATCCTTTTGATACTGCATCGACCATTCCACCTTGTTCATCTATTTTCTCCATAATGGATTGTGCCTCTTCCTCAATGTCATCAGTCATTTTTTCAATAAAATATGAACCGCCGAGTGGATCAACGGTATTTGTTACACCGCTTTCATAGGCAATAATTTGTTGCGTCCGCAAGGCAATACGCACTGCAGATTCAGATGGGAGAGCGTACGCCTCATCCATCGAATTTGTGTGAAGGGAATTTGCTCCCCCCAGTACGGCTGCAAGTGCCTGTATGGTTGTTCGGATTATGTTGTTCATAGGCTGCTGAGCGGTGAGCGAACAACCCGCAGTCTGAACATGATATCTAAGCAGCCAGCTTAAAGGATTTTTTGCGCCAAAATGTTCTTTCATGATACGCGCCCAAAGACGTCTTGCAGCTCGATATTTACAAATCTCTTCGAAAAAGTCGTTGTGAGCATTGAAAAAGAAAGAAAAACGGGGTGCAAAGTCATCGACATTAAAACCTCGCTTTTGAAGGGTATGTGTATACGCGACGGCGCTACCAAGTGTAAATGCGATTTCTTGCGCTGCCGTCGAGCCTTTCTCTCTGATCTGGTAACCGATGAAACTTATGGGATTCCAGCGAGGGATATGTTTTATGCAATATTCAATAACATCTACCGATTGGGAGAAGAAGCCAGATAAAGGCATCCGTGTGAAATTTACCGTATAATATAATGACAAAATATCGTTCTGAAGGGTCCCCCGGAGGGCATTGAACGGCACCCCTCTTTTTTGTGCGAGGACCAGAAACATGGATAAAATTGTCGGGCCGCCGGTTATAAGTGACGTTGATGTGGATGTGATATCTATTCCATCGAATATTACCTCGATATCTCTGAGTGTATCCACTGGTACACCGTCTTTTCCAACTTCACCTTCGCAGAGAGGATTATCAGAATCCAGTTGGTTGTGTGTAGGAAGATCGAAAACCAGGTTGATTCCTGTTTGTCCTTCTTTCTGGAGATATTTAAGACGGTTATTTGTTTCCTCAGGTGTGGCGAAACCTGTTACCTGCCTTCTGGTCCATAATTTCCCACGGTACCCGGTAGGAAGGACACCTCGTGTGAACGGGTAGTTACCAGGGAAATTGATTTCTTTGAGATAGTCTTTATCTGAGATATCGAGTGGTGTATAAAGACGTTCTATAGCTTTGCCTGAAAGTGTTTCGAAGGGTCCTTCCCTCTCTCCCCATTTTTCTAAAACGATCTTGAGAGGCCCTTTCCCCCATTTTTCTTTTTCTTTGCGAATTTCTTCAATTTCCTCTCTATTGTGCATAACCATCTCCTTATTTTGGTCTATTGTCCACGATACGCTTTTCTTTTAACTCTTTTTCAATGCTCAGGCGTTCGAGAATATTTTCCAGGGGCTCGAATATAATTTGCGTCGGCGTAATTTCCATCTGTTGTTTCATCTTGGTTTCTATGAGCTTTGAGATATCATTTTTGCTGACACCTTCTTTAGGGGTGATATAAATAATCAGTTCGTCGTTTTCGAATGGATCATTATCCTTTTTTCGAAGTTCAACATGCCATTCCTCAACCTCATGGAGGGGTGGAATGACAGAATATAGGAGATTAAGGTTAACAAGAGTGCCTTTCATTTTGGTAAGATATAAATCTTTGATTTCCGATCGTCTCGATATGACACTGTTTATACGGGGAATCTTCAATCCGCAATATGGGCACGGGACGTAGCTTATTGCAGGAGCATCGACGAGGTCACCAGTGCGATAGCGCATGACGATGCTTCCCCTGCCATCAAGCGCAGTGTATACCAACTCTCCAGAGGAATCGTCAGGAAGCCGTTGCCCGCTTTCCGGATCAACTATCTCAAAAAAGTCAAGATCGGGCCACGTATGATACCCGACCTTTACACCACCTATACATTCTACGGGGTAATGCTTCTGTTCGGTAAACCCGCCAGCTGCAAGGAAGCTTGGATCCACAGCGCCGCAGTCCCTTGCTAATTGTATGACCTTCTCGCGATAGTCAGGATGAGCCCTTTCTCCGCCTGTGATCAGCAGTTTGAGTGAACTCAGATTACGTCCCTCATCTTTTGCGATACGGAGAAGATGATATAGATAACCCGGGATTGCAATGAGTCCGACTGCTTTCCCTTTTGAAATTACGTCGAGGATACGTTCCGTGCCCAGAACCTTGCCACCTCCGCTCTGTAAGGTAAGAATCCCCTGTAATGAAGTCATCCGATAGACTTGCCAAAATCCGCCGTGGGGAGCATATGGGAAGGCGTTGATAAATAGTTGCCCAGGCTGATAGTTAAGTTGTTGTTTGATTATTTCCATGGTCCTCGTGCTATGCAGATTCCATATTTCAAAATCATACCGGGTAAAAACAAATGGTGTCGGATCTGCCGTACGACCTGTCGTAAAAATATTGAATACTGGTGCATATTCCCATTCAAGCCTGTGCTTCAGGGCAGTTTCTCCCTTTATGAGCTTGATAGCTGCTATTTTAATAAGAGATGTCTTCGGCAAATGTTTTTTGATTAATTCCTCATTGGGCTGAAGGATGAATTCGCGTGGGCGCGCGGGATTATCCACTGTCGGGGCAATATCACTCTTAGATGTAAAGGGTAACTTCTGAAGATCATCGACTGTTCGAATCGAATCCACATTGATACCTTCTTTGTTAAACATGTTTCGATAAAAAGGAGAAAAAGGATAGACCTGTGTCCTTATAAATTTTCTTAAGCGACGGTTTTGCATTTCCCTCATTTCATCAAAACTCCAAGAACTCATTATTTTACGCCAATTTTTTGCATTCATTCTTCTTCTCCTGTTAAGTGTTTGATGTTATGAAGGATCTACTTCCAACACTCACCGGATGCCGATACTCTGATTCCTGGTAAAAAACCTTTTCTCACGATTATAAACTCTTCTGCGGGATAAAATGGACGTACTGGATCGCTTCGTTATGTTTTTTTAATTCCTTGCATTAATATTTCAAATGCCCTATCGAGCGTTTCTTTCATGTGGTGTTTTTTGGGATCGAACGCTTTTTTGCTTTCCTCCCAGACCAATATTCCGGAAAATAGACCCCAGATAATATCGGCAAAGATGATAGGCTTCATTTCTTTGAACATACCTCTACTAATCCCATCTTCATAAAGTCTGGTGAAAAAACTAAGTGCACGGCTTGTTAAGTCTTTGATTGCTGTTATCAGTTCTTCCGATATGTTTTTGTAAACTTCACTTGTTTGGAAATGTAATAAATTCATAAAAATGATTGGATCGAATTCATATAAACCATACAGGGCATCCTTTACTGCCCAAATCCTCTTTTCAGGATCCGAATTGTCTCTTTTTTCGATTACTTCTAATCGTTCAATGACATTTTCAAGGAGTTTAAGGCTGAGTGCTGCATGAAGTTCTTCTTTGCTTGTAAAATAAAGATACAAAGTGGAAGGACTCAACTCAATATCGTTGGCAATATCCCCCATGGTAGTCCCACTGAAACCCTTTGAGTTGAAATGTTTTTCTGCTGCTTCAAGAATCTTTTGGCGGCGTTCCTTTTTCTCTCGTTCTTTTCTTTCGGTAATTCCCATAAATAACCCCTATTTACTCTAAAAATCGTAAGGTAAATTAACAGGCAGAACTATAAATCAAATCATATTATGAATTCATTCATTCTATAAATAAATTTATTTGTCAAGAAAAAATGACACCGATGTAAGAAGCACATAAACTGTCCGGGCTTGTAACACACAATCTGTCCGGTTTTTATCTGGTCACTTGCAGGAGGTGACGGACGAAGCGGACGGCATTGCGGCAGGAGATCCGGTAGATGCGATTTGAAGAGATTTCAAAAAGATCGGAAAAGTAGGGGAAGCTGAAGATGTGGAGAGGAGAGCTTTAGACATCAGGAAGATAAAGCAGTGAGGTGGAGTGCTAACTGGATGCTTCAACTGACCACTATTCCGCTATAAATTAATAGTAATAGGTAAGCTTGTAATTACTCTCTTTCAATTCGAAATAGACGGCGCCGTAAGGAACCGATCTTTTCGCTTTGTAAGAGACATCCGCAATTTTGCTCATGAGGCATCTTGAAAATCTAAGACCGTATCAAACCGAATGCTTCCTTTCTGAAAGAGTGCAACCGATTATTTCCCTCAGTATGCACGCTTTCTATTGGTAATCAAATGGACGACCTGAGGAAACTGAAAAATAAATCCACCCCCTTATTGTCTGAATAAAAATAACATGCTCTGGACATGGGCAGCAATTCTCGATTATAAGAGAGACCAGTCGGTTTGACATGCAGATTCAAC
>JBEKJA010000248.1:0-4930 GCA_050011475.1 Syntrophales bacterium | reverse complement strand
ATTGTATTTTTGGGTTAAGATCCATTGGGGCAAATGGTGTCACGGGTCTTTGCACTGTGCAGCCGGCAAGTATCAGGCTCACCGTCCATAGGAACATCCTGAAAAGATGTTTCGCCATATTACCCCCTGAAAGTTTTAAAAGCCGTTTCCAATCGGACATTACTTAGCATAATCTTTCGACAATTTCATCGACCACTTGTAAAAAAAATTAAAAAATACTTGACAAAATCTTTGAGGTTCATTAATTACTACTTAACCGATATATTTGGTAGTCAAACATTACGGACTAGACAATGAAAATTTCATCAAGAACAAGGTATGGTGTCAGACTGATGCTTTCACTGGCAGAAAAATATAACAAAGGGCCTATTGTTCTTAAAGATATTGCCCGAGAACAAGATATATCGGAAAAATACCTGAGCCTGATTGTGATTCCTCTCAAGTCAGCAGGCCTGATTCATTCCAGCAGGGGGGCATATGGAGGATATCTTTTGGCCAGAGAACCATCAAAGATATCCCTGAAAGAAATTGTAGATGTCCTGGAGGGCGAAACATGCCTGGTGACCTGCGTTAAGGATTCTTCCGTTTGCTCACGAGTGCCAACGTGCGCTACCCGTGACGTCTGGACGATCCTGGGAGAGAAAATATCCGAAACGTTGAATTCCATCACACTCGATCACCTGGTGCAGATGTACCATGACAAAGAGCAGAATATAGCCATGAGCAACATTTGATGGCATTATTGGGCAATACAATAAAGGGATGATTATGAAAAGAATATACATGGATTATGCGGCGACGACGCCGACGGACCCGGATGTTCTGGCCTCCATGCTGCCGTATTTTTCTGAAATATATGGGAATCCATCCAGTCTGCATGCCTTCGGGCAGGAGGCCAAATACGCAGTCGAAAAAGCCAGAGATACCATTGCCTCATTTATAGGAGCGAGCGCGGATGAAATTGTTTTCACCAGCGGAGGGACCGAAAGTGATAATTTTGCAGTCAAAGGGGTTGCTCATGCCAGGAAAAACAAGGGAAACCACATCATCACCTCCGCGATAGAACATCATGCCGTGCTGGAGACGGGTTCTTTTCTTGAAAAGAACGGTTTTGAGGTAACCCGTTTGCCAGTTGATGAATATGGACTCGTACGTGCTGTGGATGTTGAGAAAGCGATTACCGACAAGACGATACTAATCTCTGTCATGCATGCGAATAATGAAATAGGAACCATTCAGCCGATTGCCGAAATCGGGGCCATTGCCAGAAAGCATGGGATTATTTTTCATACGGATGCCGTTCAAACCTGCGGGCACATCCCCATTAACGTGAAGGATATGAATATTGATCTGCTGAGCGCTTCCGGTCACAAGCTGTACGGTCCGAAAGGCGTCGGCATACTATACATAAGGAAGGGCACGCGGATACAACCATTGATGCAGGGTGGAGACCAGGAAAAAGGACGCAGGGCATCGACGCTTAATGTGCCCGGCATTGTGGGTATGGGCAAAGCGGTTGAACTGGCGGGAGAGAACATGAGTCGGGAAGCGGAGCGTTTAACGATACTTCGTGACCGGATGATTCATGACATCCTTTCGAAGATCAAGCATGTCCGGCTGAATGGCCACCCGGTCTACCGGCTGCCAAACAATGTCAATGTTTGTATCGAGTTTGTAGAGGGAGAATCCCTCCTGCTCAATCTGGATATGGAGGGTATTGCCTGTTCCACCGGTTCGGCCTGCACTTCTTCAAGCCTGGAACCATCTCATGTGTTGTTGGCAATTGGCCTTCCCCATGAGATAGCCCATGGTTCCCTTCGATTCACTTTGGGGAGGCATACCACAGGCGAAGACGTTGATCACGTATTGAACGTATTGCCGGGCATTGTTGAGAAACTGCGCGCTATGTCGCCGCTTTATAAAAAGTAAATAATGAGTGATATTGAATACATTTCCAGGGAGAACATATCATGACAGTATATAGTGAAAAAGTGATGGATCACTTCAGAAATCCTCGTAATGTCGGAGAAATTGAAAATCCGGATGGTGTCGGGAGGGTTGGCAATCCTGTCTGTGGGGATATCATGGAATTGTACATCAAGGTCAAAGATGACGTTATAGTCGACGCCAAGTTCAAAACATTCGGATGCGGGGCGGCCATCGCCACAAGCTCGATGGTAACGGAATTGATCAAGAACAAAACCATTGAAGAGGCCTCCAGTATTTCAAACAGGGCTGTGGCTGAAGCCCTGGGAGGGCTGCCGCCGATCAAGATGCACTGTTCCGTCCTTGCGGAAGAAGCGCTTACCAAGGCAATCGAGGATTACAAGAGCAAAAGGTCTTCGTAACGATGATACAAAAAGCTTTGGTAGCCATGAGCGGTGGCGTGGATTCATCGGTAGCCGCTTTTCTGCTTCAGGAGGCCGGATACGCGGTCACCGGGGTGACGATGTGCCTGGGCATCAAGGAAAACGGCGACCAGGCACGCTGCTGCGGACGTGACGCCATAGAAGATGCGCGGCGGGTTTGCGACAGGCTTGGCACCCCCCATCATGTGATCGATTTTTCAATGGAGTTGCAGCAGAAGGTCATTGATAAATTTGTCAGTGAATATCAAAAGGGAAGGACGCCTAATCCATGCATCGACTGCAATCAATACTTGAAGTTTGGAAAGCTTCTGGAGTTGGCACGCTCCATGGGATTTGATTTCATTGCCACGGGACATTATGCAAAAATTGAAAAAAGAGGACAGCGATACAATCTATTGAAACCGAAAGACCGCGTTAAGGATCAGACCTATTTTCTCTACCCGATCCGAAAGGATGATCTTGCGTACGTACGATTCCCCCTGCAGGATTTCTGCAAGGAGGAAGTAAGGTCCATAGCCAGGGAAGCTCATCTGCCGATTGCCGAAAAAACAGAGAGCCAGGATATTTGTTTTGTCACGCAGAAGAATTACCGCCTGTTTTTCGAACAGATGGGGATCGTAACGGAGCCGGGAGCGATCGTGAACAGGGATGGCCGCATTCTCGGAGAGCATCGCGGCATCATTTATTATACGGTAGGCCAGCGCAGCGGTTTGGGAATCAGCGCCGCTAAGCCCCTTTATGTATTATCCATCGATTCGCGAAGGAACCGGATTATGGTTGGCGCAAAGGAGGATCTTCATGCAACCGGACTCGTTGCCGATCATTTTAATATCCTGGCGGATAGCCTTCCCGAAGCAGCCGAAGCGAAGGTCCGCTACAGAAAGAAATCCTCACCCTGTATTGCCACACAAGAGGGCGACAGGGTGAGAATCACTTTCCCGGTTCCCCAGGAAGCCATTACGCCGGGGCAGGCGGTAGTCCTGTACCGAAAAGAAGAAGTTATTGGCGGCGGCGTCATTGACGAGGTGTTGCATGGAATTGGTTGACAGGATCAGGAATCTGAAAAAGCAGCGCAATGCGGTCATACTGGCTCACAATTACCAGATCCCTGAGGTTCAGGATATCGCCGATTACGTTGGCGACTCTCTCGGATTAAGTATCCAGGCGGCAAAAACGAATGCCGATGTCATCGTTTTCTGTGGTGTTCATTTCATGGCGGAGACGGCAAAAATTCTGTCGCCCGGCAAGACGGTCCTGCTTCCCGAACAAAAGGCCGGATGCCCGATGGCGGATATGATTACAGCGGAACAGCTCAGGTCTCTAAAAGCGGAACATCCTCAGGCGGCTGTGCTCTGTTATGTCAATACTTCCGCTGAAGTGAAGGCGGAATGTGACTTGTGCTGTACTTCCGCGAATGCCGTGAGGATGGTGCATGATGTTCTGAAAGACGAGCCGGAGATTATCTTCGTGCCCGATCAACATCTTGCAGCGTATGTCTCATCACAGACCGGCCGGGAGCTGATTGCATGGAGGGGATACTGTCCCACTCATGTGAGGATCATGCCGGAAAATATTCTCAGTGAAAGGGCGCTGCATCCGCAGGCGGAGGTCATCGTCCATCCGGAATGCACACAGGAGCTGATCAAACATGCGGATATGGTGGCATCAACGGAAGGTATGTGCCGCTATGTGCAGCAGACAAAAGCACGGGAAATTATCGTCGGAACGGAGCGGGGAATCATCCATCGTCTGGAGAGGGAAAATCCGGATAAAACCTTTTACCCGGCTTCCAGATTCGCCATTTGTCCGAACATGAAATATACGACACTGGAGAAGATCCTCTGGTCTCTGGAGGACATGGTTCACGAAATACGGGTCCCTGATGAGATAAGCAGACGCGCCCGGAAAAGCATTGAGAAAATGTTGAATTCATAGGGGTCATCATTTGGAATCATTCGAAATCATAGCCATCCAGGATGGCTTGAAGGCGAAGAAGCTGGTACCCGTCAGTGAGGAAGTCCCTCTTACGATCGAAATCAATGGGAGGGAGTTAGCCACGTTACTGTGCTCACCGGATCATGCGAAAAACCTGGTTACAGGCTTTATGTACACCAGCGGACTCCTCAAGGACTTCTCGTCACAAAAATCCGTTATCATCGATAGGGAACGATGGAAAGCGATGGTCGAGAACACGGAGGACGGTCTCCCTGAAGACCTCATTCACAAGAGGGTTTATACGTCCGGCTGCGGCAAGGGAATTCTTTTCCATAACCCTCTTGATATGATTCTGCAGAGCAGATTTATGGATGACATATGTGTAGAAAGTGAAAAGATCCTGGACTTGATGAAGACGTTTCAGAAACAGTCGGATGAACATCAGACTACCAGGGGAGTTCACAGCAGTGCCCTAGCAACTTCGGAAGAGATTATCATCTTTCGTGATGATATCGGCAGGCACAATGCCATTGATAAGGTTGTTGGGGAAGCCCTTTACCGGCAAATCGATTTGTCGGATAAAATCCTATTGACTAGCGGGAGAATATCATCGGAGATCCTTTCCA